>DASXGQ010000125.1:0-1995 GCA_036488995.1 Caulobacteraceae bacterium | reverse complement strand
TCATCGGCGCCTGGGCCTTGATGGGCGTTCGACCCAGCGCGTGGGCGCAGGCGCACCGTTCGACCAACAAGTCGCCTTGGGCCGGCGTCGCCTATGTGAGGGGCAATCGACTGCTTCTCGGCGCAATGTGCCTCGACCTGTTCACGGTCATCCTCGGCGGCGTCACGGCGATCCTCCCTATCTTCGCCAAGGACATCCTCCACGTGGGTCCCTTCGGTCTTGGGCTTCTGCGAAGCGCGCCCGCGGCCGGCGCCCTCGTCGTGGGCCTGTCCCTGGTCCGCCTCCCCGTGCAGCGCCGCGCCGGCGCTATCCTCCTCTGGACGGTCGCCGGCTATGGCGTCTGCACGGTGGTCTTCGGCGTCTCGACCCTGTTTTGGCTGTCGCTCGCCATGATGGCCGCGCTCGGCGGGTTCGACATGGTCAGCGTGGTGATCCGCCAGACCTTGGTGCAGGTGGCCACGCCGGAACACATGCGGGGCCGGGTCAATGCGGTGAATGCCGTCTTCGTCGGCGCCTCGAATCAGATCGGGGGATTTGAAAGCGGCGCGCTCGCCGGCCTGATCGGCGCCGCGGGGTCGGCCGTGGTCGGCGGGGTCGGCGCTATCGCCGTCGTCGTTGCGATTGCGTGGCTGTTCCCCGAGCTCCGTCACGCGGATCGCCTGCATGAGCCGGGGCTGGAAGAAGCCGCGTTGGAGCCGGCCTAGCGTCCCGGCGCGGCCAGGGTCTTCAGTACAGAGGGGAGATTGAGATGCGTCAGGTCCGCATCACCACCAGTGACGGGGTTTGCCCCGCCGACGTCTATGCGCCGCGAGGCGAGGGCCCTTGGCCTGCGGTTTTGATGTTCATGGACGGGCAGGGGATCAGGCCCGCTGTCCGGGAACTTGCCGAACGCCTATGCGACAGCGGCTATTTCGTGCTCCTGCCGGATCTGTTCTATCGATCGGGACCCTACGAGGCGGTGGATCCGAAGACCCTCATGGCGGATCCGGAGCTGCGCCGGCAGCACCGAGAACGCTTCATGGCCCCCGCCACGGCCGAAGCGGTCATGTCGGACACCGGCCTCTTCCTGCGTTTCCTCGGCGCCCAGCCTGGCGTTCAGCGCGGCCCCGTCGGGGTGGTGGGATATTGCATGGGGGGGCGGTTCGCCTTGCTTGCGGCCGGAACCTATCCCGATCGCGTGGCCGCCATCGCGTCCTATCATGGCGGGGGCCTTGTCAGCGACGCCCCGTCCAGCCCCCACCGTCTAGCGCCCAGGATCAGGGCCGAAGTCTACGTGGCCGGCGCCTCGGATGACCCGAACTTTACAAAGGGGATGAAAACGACCCTGGTGAAGGCGCTCTCCGCCGCGGAAGTCCGCCATTGCGTCGAGACCTATCCCGCCCGGCACGGTTGGGTCCTGCGCGACATGCCGGTGCATGATCCGGAAGAGGCGGAGCATCACTGGCGGACCCTCATCCCGTTCCTGGATGAGGGGTTGAAGGCGGGCCGAGGGAATTACATCGAGGCCTGGGGCAGCTGAGCCACCCCTCCCCAAGTCGGGTAAGTGTCGCTGATTGGAATGCTGGAAATGGCGGCCCCGCTCGCCGGTCAGCCACGTTCGGACCGGGTCAGATAGTCGTCAAAATATGCAATACTTTAGGGGGGTTGTCTTGGCTCTGCCGCAGCCAGCTGTCCGCGCAATTGCGCTAACCCACCCCATAAGATTCATGATAAGGGGGCACGATAACTATAACCTCGTACAGAGGGAGGAAGCGGATGTCCACGGAAGACGTGGAGGAGCGGGAGGTCTCGGCCAGCCTGCGCCATCTTCGGCTGTTCGAGAGCGTGGCGCGGTTGTCGAGCGTTCGGCAGGCTTCAGAAGAATGCTTCCTGTCCCAGCCCGCCGTCACCCAGGCCATCGCCAAGCTCGAGGAACAGGTGGGTATGACCCTGCTGGATCGTCGGGCCAGCGGCAGCTACCTCAACGACTACGGCGTGATCTTCCACCGGCGGGTG
>DASXGQ010000116.1:0-40448 GCA_036488995.1 Caulobacteraceae bacterium | reverse complement strand
TCCGAAGGACTGCGCGGTGATCGCGGAAATGGACGGCCGGGTCGAGTTCGGGCGCGACTACAAGAACAAGCGCCGGATCAAGATCACACCGGAAGACGGTGGCGAGGCAGTCGAGTTCCTTATCCCGAAAGCCAAGCACGTGGCCGTCCAGGACGGGGAAATCATCCGCAAGGGCGAGTATCTCATCGACGGCAACCCGGACCCGCACGACATCCTGCGGATCCAGGGGATCGAGGCTCTGGCGGACTTCCTGGTGAACGAGATCCAGGAGGTCTACCGGTTGCAGGGCGTGCCGATCAACGACAAGCACATCGAGACGATCGTTCGTCAGATGCTACAGAAAGTCGAGATCCTCGAGCCGGGCGATACGGGGCTGCTCAAGGGCGACCACCTCGACAAGACCGAGGTGGACGACGAGAACGCCAAGGCTGAAGCCCGCGGCGGACGGCCGGCGATCACCGCCCCGGTCCTGCTGGGCATCACCAAGGCGTCGCTGCAAACTCGCAGCTTCATCTCGGCGGCGTCCTTCCAGGAGACGACCCGCGTCCTCACCGACGCCTCGGTGCACGGCAAGCGGGACACCCTGGAGGGCCTGAAGGAGAACGTCATCGTCGGCCGGCTCATCCCGGCGGGCACGGGCTCCTATCTGCGCGGCCTGCAGCGCATCGCCGCCAAGCGCGACGAGGCGCTCGCGGCCAGCCGCGAGACGGCGATGGAGCCGCTGCCGGCCGACATCGCCGAAGCCGCGGACGCCGAGGCCCAACCGGCCTGACTGTATCTACGATAATCTATCGGAGCGGCCCGGGAGCGATCCCGGGCCGTTTTCGTGTCTGGGGAGATTTGGCTCGGCCGATTACTTTGCCGCGTCGACGATCCAGGAGGGTGGATCGTCTGCCTCCGGAGGAGGTTGAGGATGGGCGCTCGCCCAGGCGTCGGCCAGGCGATGGGCCTCTGCCAACTGTTCAGGTGTGGGTTTGCCTGCGAAGGCGCTGAGCATGCTGTTCACGCTCTTCGACATTTCTTTTGCGGTCTCAGCCAATGGGCCGGTTGGGACAGGGGTGTCCCGCTGGGAGAGGTCCAGCCACATGTTTGCTTGAACAGTGTCCTTCGGGACGCCGCGACCCATGCCATAGACCAAGGCGAGCTGGTTTTCGGCTCTCGCATCGCGGTGTTCCGCGGCCATCGTGAGCAACCTATTCGCTTCGGCGTTGTCTTCGGGGACCCCGCGACCACGCGCGTAAAGATCCGCAAGGCTTGTCATGGCCGTGGGATCCCCTTGATCGACCGCCTTGCGATACCAGCGCGCCGCTTCGGCCTGCTCTGTTGAGGAGTTGAAGTTCATGGCGTGCGACTGCGCCAGCATCACAATGGCCGGCGTGTAGCCTTCGTCTGCAGCCTTGCGCAGCCAGTGCGCCGCGTCAGTGTTGTCCGAGCCGCCAAACATGGCGCCCATTCCCAGCATCATCTCAGCCGGTCCGTAGCCATTCGTGGCGGCCACGGTGAACCAGTGTTTGGCGGCGGCCCCGTCCCGTGGAACGCCAGCGCCCTCGGCATAGCATTGGGCAAGCGCGACTTCCGCTGGCGCCAATCCCTGTTCGGCCGCCTTCTTGTACCAGCCGAAGGCCTGGGTCTCGTCTTTGGCGACGCCATTCCCGTTCGCGTAGAGCCCTGCAACATCGTACTGGGCGCGGGCGGACCCCTGTTCTGCCAGTGGACGGATCAGGGCGAAGGCCTTGGGATAGTCTTTTGCCTGATACGCCGCGATCGCCGCGCTCTCATCCTCGCCGGGACCCGCCACGACCCCGCCAGCGGCGGCTACGGAAATCGCCGAGGCCCATACGAACCTCGTAACCCATCGGTTCATTTTTATCCCCCCTCAGTTATTCATGGTCAGAATCAGATCGTATGAATACGCATTGTTCAGCGAAAACAGTCGATAAGAACCCGAACTCTTCCATGGATCGTCCTTCGCGACCAGACGGTCACATCGGGTTTCAATGGAAATTCGTCTCCATCTCGCCCATGCCAGCATAGCGAGGCCGCCACCTCAGCCCCTTCACCGGCGGGCGGGCGCAGCTTAAGGGTCGCCACAGGGACGGCGGAGAGGAGGCGATGCCGAACGGGGAGATCAGGGCGCGGCGCAGCGCCGGCCTGACCTCGGGCCGGCGGATTGCTTCCGAGACCGCAGAGGCCGGGGCTCTGCGCCGCCTCACGTCGGTCATCATCTTCATGGTGGGCGTCCTCCTCGCCGCGACGCTCGGCTACATGGCCGCCGGCTGGAGCTTCGGCGACGCCCTCTACATGGTGCTTCTTACGATCTACACGGTCGGCTACGGCGAGGTCCGGCCGGTCGACACGACCTGGCTGCGCGTCGTGACCATGTCCACGATCGTGCTGGGTTGCACCGGCATGATCCTTGTGACCGGTTTTCTTGTGCAATTCCTCACGGCGTCGCAGGTACGGCGCCTGATCCGCGGAGATCGCATGCAGAGCGACATCGACCGGCTCGAAGACCACGTGATCATCTGCGGCTTCGGCCGGATCGGCGCGATGGCGGCGCGCCACCTTGCCACCGGCACGACCCAGTTCGTGGTCCTCGACCAGTCCGAGGGCCGACTGGCCGATGCGCGAGCGGCGGGCTTTCTAGCGATCCAGGGCGACGCCACCGACGAGGACGTGCTTCGGGCTGCAGGGATCGAGAGGGCGCGCGTCCTGGCGACCGTGCTGCCGTCCGACGCCGCGAACGTCTTCATCACCCTCAGCGCGCGCAGCCTCAATCCTCATCTCCAGATCATCGCGCGCGGCGAAGCGCCGTCCACGGAGAGCAAGCTGATTCAGGCGGGGGCGAGCCAGGTCGTGCTTCCAGCTCACATCGGCGCAGAGCGGATCGCCGACATGATCCTGTTCCCGGAGACCACGCACTTCGTTCATGACTCTCCTCAGCTTCGGGAGATGGAGACGGTCCTGAGGCGAATGGGGCTCGGATTCGACATGGCCGAGGTGCGCGCCCACACCCCGCTGGCTGGCATGACGGTCGGCGAGGTCGAGAAGCGCGCGAGCGGCGCTCTGTTCGTCATCCAGGTCGAGCGGGCGGGCGCAGATCCGATCATCCGCCCGCCGAAGGAGTACCGCTTGGTGGCCGGCGATGGCCTCCTGGTGGTCGGCCGCGACGGCGGCGAGATCAACGCTGCGCTCATGGGCCTGGCCTGAGGGGAGGGACGCGGGGAACTTGTCCCCGCCAAGTTCAAGTTTCCGAAAGGCTTTCGCGCCTTTGTCACCTTGGCTGGGCATGTTAGCGTTTCGCGGTCGGGCGTGGGCCGCGGATCGAGACGGGAGGGGCTCTTGGCGAACCAGCTCGGAAAGATCGAGCACGTGGTCCAGCTCATGCTGGAGAACCGCTCGTTCGACCACATGCTCGGATTTCTCTATGCCGACAGCGGGAACGTCTCGCCGGCAGGCCATCCGTTCGACGGCCTCACCGGGCAGGAGTCCAACCCCGACGACCTCGGCCGTCAGGTCCAGGTCTACAAGATCCAGGCCAGCGATCCGCACCCTTACCTGATGCCGGGCGCCGATCCGGGGGAGGGGTTCCAGAACACCAACTATCAGTTGTTCAACAACGACGACCCGGCTCCGGGCGCGATCCCCGGCAACGAGGGTTTTGTCCTTAACTTCAAGTCGGCGATCGCCTCGGACCTCGCCAAGCACTACAGCGACACCATCCCGGGCACGCAGGCGTCCCAGATCATGGGCATGTATACGCCCGAGCTGCTCCCCGTCCTCTCGGGGCTCGCCAAGGGATTCGCCGTCTGCGATTGCTGGTTCGCCTCGGCGCCGACCATGACCATGCCCAACCGCGCCTTCTCCGCAGCGGGGACATCACAGGGTCATCTCGACGATCATGTGAAGGTGTTCACTTGTCCGAGCATCTTCGGGCGCCTGTCGGACAAGTCGATCGACTGGGCGATCTTCGGGTACAACCGCGATCCGCTCACGCGCCATGACTTCCCCGACACACAGAGCGCGGACGAAAACCACTTCGGCCATTTCCGTGACTTCGAGCAGCGCGCGGCGGCGGGGACGCTGCCGGCCTACAGCTTCCTGGAGCCAAGCTGGGACGCCAGTGGCAACAGCCAGCATCCCAACTACGACGTCTCCCTGGGCGAGCAGCTCATCCACGATGTCTACTACGCCCTGTTCAACGGCAAGGGGTGGGCGTCCACCCTTCTGATCATCACCTACGACGAACACGGCGGGTGCTACGATCACGTCGCCCCGCCGGCCAATGCGACTCCGCCAGGAGACGGCACGGTGGGCGAGTTCGGCTTCGACTTCACCCGCTTCGGTGTTCGGGTGCCTGCGGTGCTCGTCTCGCCCCTGATCGCACCGGGCACGGTGTTCAGGGGGTCGGGGCCGATCGACCATACCTCCGTCCTCAAGACCCTCCAGGATCGGTGGGGCGTGGCGCCGCTGACCGCGCGCGACAAGGCCGCCGGCTCGCTCGCCGACGTGCTGACCCTCCAGCAACCGCGGACGGACGATCCCCTGAAAAGCGTGACGGTTCCCTCTTCCGTGGCGCAGCATCCTTCGGCTTCGATCCCTTCCAAGATCGACATGATCCAGGCCAAACAGGTGGCGGCCCTGCCGATCCGCAACGAGAAGGGACACTACGAAGAGACCGGTGATCTGCCCCCGTTGTCATCGAGCGCGGAGGTCAGCGACTTCATCCGGGACCGTACGGCGGCCTGGAGCCAGCACGTCCAACGCCAGAGGCGCCGACGCGGCCACCCGGCCGGTCCAGGCGGGGGTCGTCCTCCCACCTCGTCTTCCTGATTGCGGAGGACCGAGTGAACCGGCTGATCCTGGTGCGTCACGGCGGCAGCACCGCCAACGAGGACACCAGTTTCTACAACTACAACGACAGCGCTATCTGCCTCACGACCAATGGCATCCGTCAGGCGCTCAATACGGCGGGCGTCCTGGCGCAGGTCGATCCGCGCTGGGCCAGGCCCGGGAATTTCGCCCTGGAGGTGTTCGCCTCGGAGTACACGCGCACGCAGCAGACGGCGCGCATAACCCTGGATCAGATGGGCCTGCTGTCCATCGAGCCGAGGATCCGGCCGCTGTTGAACGAGCGGGACTACGGCACGACCTACGATCCGCGGATGGACACCGACCCGAACTTCGATGGCGCCGATTCCGAGAGCTCCGTCCGCGCGAAACTGCGCGTGAGGGCGTTCATCGACGAGGTCGAGGGGCTGCTCAACAGGGCGGACGTCCTCGCCTTCTCGCACTTCGGCGCGATCCGCGCTCTCGTCGCCGATCTGATCGGGCTGACGGACGCGCAGATGATGAGCCTGGATGTCCCCAATGGGGGCGCCTTCCTGTTTGCGAGGACCCTTGGGCCGGACGGCGCGTCGACCTACAGCCGGCAGGCCTTGTCCGCGCACGTCCTGCCAAGGACCGCCACCGCCATCACTCCGCCGCCGGCCGCGCCGCCTCCGCACGGTCGAGGCGGGCGGTGACAACGGTGAGCGACATCGCCGGTAGGCGGATGACTGCGCCGGGCGGGGCGCGGAAACGGGCGGGCGGTCGATCCCGTGTCGGGTGACTCTGCGGTCCAAGGTCCAGCCAGTGATATTGAGCCGGTGAGTATTGGACTACGCTGGCGGCGCTTCCAGGGAACGTCGTGGCCCGGCCGGGGACGCTCACCTGCAGGTTGATGTCATGCGCCGCAGCCTCGTCGCGGTTGAGAAGCATCACCGACAGCGTCCCATCGGCGCGACGCAGGGCATAGGCGAGAACCATGGGACGTCCCTGGGCGTCGCGGATTTTCCCCGCTGAGGCCCACAGAGTGTGCGGCTGGTCCGCGGGCGCGCCCCAGTCCCACATCATCATCTTCTCTGCGAAATACATCGGCATAGGCCAGCGGGACTGGCCCAGCGCGTCCGCCTCGAACAGCATCATGTCGCCGTAGCCCGCGCAGGGAAAAGCCTGGTTCGAGGGCCAGCCCGGCGTGTCGCCGAACATGAAGGCGACATCCCCCCCGCGCGAGAGAAAGTGCCCGACCACGTCGGCCGAGAAGAGCGCGCTGGGGACAAGGGACATCGCCCGACCCGCAAAGGGCGACAGCCCGTATTCGCTGATCACCCACGGTATGGTGGTCGGCACGCCGGCGGCGGTTGTCCGGTCGAGGATGCGGTCGAGCAACTGGGTTTCGTCACGCAGCATCTTCCCCAGCGGCTCGCATACGTCGTCGAAGGCGTAGTGCTCGAAGGAGAAGAACTGGAACTGGTCCAGCGCGCCACGCTGCCGCAGGTCGCCGACGAAGCGGCCGATCCAGGAGCGTCCGCCTTCCGGGACCGGCCAGGTGTCTGTCAGGGCGCCCTGCATGCTGGGGCCGCCGAGTTCGAGTCCCGGCGCGACCGCGCGGATGCGCCGGGCCGCCTCGAGATAAAGGTCGGCGTAGTCTTCCGGAGCAATGAACTGACCGTCGGGCTCCTCGCCCAGTTCAAGTCGGCGCACAGGCCAGCCGCGACGGCGTATATAGCTCGCCTCCGCGGCGGCGTTCTCCGGGGTGTCGTAGAACACGCCGGCTGGGACCATCAGCGGCAAGCCGCCGTTCAGCCCGTCCCGGAAGGTGAGATCGAGGCTCGGCTGTTCGGTCTGAGGGTCACGATCGATCGCCCGGTGCCAGGGATCGGTCGAGGAGACGTTGACCTGGGTCTGTAGATTGCGCCCGGCGCCATGGCGCACCGCGTCCACGAAGGACCCATCCGGGCTCAGCACGCCGAGCCCGACCTCGGCGATGGCGTAGCCGAGGCGATCGCGCACGTCGTCGGTCGTGGAAGGCGCGGTGTCCGACGATTGCGTGAGCAGGATCCGCACGAAACGTACGGCCAGCGGGGCCGGCGCCAGGCGTAAGACCTCATTGCCGGGATACCGGTCCCGATTTTGGGGACCGATCGGGAAGTCGACCCAGCGCCCAGCCCGGTCGAATTCGTCCCTGCCGCTCCAGTACTGGATGTCGAACGCTGCGGCGTAGGGCCTGGCCCAGACGATGTTGGCCGCATCGATCTGTTGCGGCGTCTCGAAGGAGACGACCACCCACTGAGGCCGGCTTGAGGGACGACCGGTGAATCGCCGGTCGAGATACGGATTGCTCTTCCAGAACGAAGACCGGTCGCCATCGTCGAGGCGCGAGTATCCGGTGTCGTTGGCCTGATCGATCGTGTCGCCGCGACGCGGGAGGCTATAACCCCAGGTCACGTCCGGATGTCTGCTCGGATGGTCGCTGGAGGTCCAGTATCCCTGGCTGCGGGTCGGATCGCTCCACTGGCCTTCTTCGCTCCAGTGCCACGCCTCGATCCCCAGCTCGGTGCGCAGCCGGTATGTGGTCCGTCGAAGACCGGCGGACTTCATCAGGGCGAGATTGCGTGGGGTGAGGATCTTGGCGACCTGGCCCAACTGCATGCCGTCGATCGCTGCGCCGAGGGCGTTGTCCGGGACGATCACGTGCGAGGGACCCGCAAGATCGATGGTCAACGCATCCTGAACGATCACCGGCGCAGAGGACGCGAGCGAGGGCGCCGGTCCAGCCGCCGCCAGGGCCAGGGCGAGCCCGGCCAGGTTCGATGAGGTTCGCACGATCAGGGCGCGCCCAGGATCTCCAAGGCCCGACGCGCGATCGGTTCGCCCCATTCCTGAACGAAATGCCCTGCCTCCGGAACGATCATCGGCTCGGGGCAGCCACGGATCTGTCGGCGCAGAGCCTCCATGTGCGCCGGTGGGAAAACCGGGTCCGCGCCGCCGCAGGCCATGAATGCTCGCCCCTCCCAGGCCTTGGCCCAGAAGTCCCGCGCGGCGCGGGACTCGGCCACGCCTGGCATGTCGGGATTCGTCATCACGAGCCGGGGAAACGCTCGCACGCCGGCCTTGTAGCGGGCGTTCGGAAATGGGGCGTCATAGGCGGCGACTTCGTCCTCAGAAAGGATGCCCGTCCCACGTCGGATCAGCGCGCCCACGGCGAAGTCGGATTGGGTCGTTGCATAGGCTCGCCAGGCTTCGAAGCCGGGGGTCAGGGGCTCGCCAACAGCCAGGGCCGTGTTCATCACCACCAGTCCGCGGATGCGCGCCCGCGCGCCTTCGTCGACTGGAAGGGTGAGTCCGAGCAGGCCGCCCCAGTCCTGCACCACAAGCACCACGCGCTGAAGGTCGAGGCTCTCGAGCAGACGCAGGAGGAAGTCGCGGTGGAAGTGGAAGCCGTAATCCTCCTCGTTCACCGGCTTGTCCGAGCGGCCGAAGCCGAAGAAGTCGGGGGCGACGACGCGCGCGCCGGACGCCAGAAAGACCGGGATCATCTTGCGGTAGAGGTAGCTCCAGGTGGGCTCGCCATGCAGACACAGGAAGGTCCGATCGGCGTCGCGTGGCCCTTCGTCGATCACTGCCGCGCGAAGCCCGGTGAAGCCGGGAAGGTCTTCAAGCCAGGTCGGGGTCCAGGGGAAGCCGTCGAGGCGCGCGAAGCGATTCTCGGGCGTGCGCACGGCGTCCATGGTTTCCCTCCGCCCCTGTTCGTTCTGCTTCGCGGGTCGGTTCTACCCTTTCGACCAAGGCTCGCAAGGCTGGGCGGCGGTGGCTAGGTTTCGCTGATATGGGGGAGGGAAGATGAGTCGGCTCGCAGGTTTCACAATAGCGGCGCTTCTGCTGGCAGGGTGCGACGAGCACCCGACGGTCGTCGCCGACCCTTGTACGACTCCGGCTCTGGCGACGCCCGTCCACGCGGCCGGGACTGTGGACGGCGAGTCCGAGCGGGTGGTGTTCTGCATGAAGTCTGCCGTGCGGGACCTGGATCGCTCCGGCGGCCCGGTGGAGGCCGCGGCGAAGGCGGCTGTCCAGCGCTGCGCTCAGGATGAGCAAGCCCAGTACGCCGCTATGGCGCGCAAGGAGCGGGTCTACCAGTGGGAGAAGGACGAGATGCACGACATGCTCGTGCACACCGCCTTGCTCACCGCCCGACAGACACGCTCGCGTGGCTGCGGCCGTGTCGGCGGAGTCCCAGAGGAGCCTTGAGGTCGCGCCCCGCCGCAGGCGTATGCGCGCCTTCGGCGCATGTGGAGTTTGAAAGGCATGGCGGAAAACATGTCGGCTGACGGGCTACCGCCCCTCGGGATCGTCGAGGGGTATTACGGGCGACCGTGGTCGTGGGAAGAGCGAGCCCGCACGGCGGAGTTTCTTGCCGGCCGCGGGTACAGCTTTTTTCTCTATGCGCCCAAGGCCGACGCCTTCCTGCGGCGACGGTGGCGCGAGCCCCATCCGGCGGATCTGGAGAAGGAGCTGGCCGCCTTCGCCGGCAAGTGCAGGGCCATGGGACTGGCCTTTGGGGTGGGCCTCAGTCCCTTCGAAATCTATCGCGCGTTCGACTCCGAGGCGAAAGCGGCTCTCGTGGACAAGCTCGCGGGGCTCGACGCCCTGGGCGTGCAGCGCCTGGCGATCCTGTTCGACGACATGCGCGGCGACCTGCCCGACCTTGCCGCGAGGCAGGCCGACATCCTGCACTGGATCGCCGAACGCACCCGCGCCGAGCGGCTGATCATGTGCCCGACCTATTACAGCGACGACCCCGCCTTGGACGCGGCGTTCGGCGCCAGGCCGGAGTGTTATCTCGAGGCGCTCGGCGCGGCCCTCGATCCTGCGATCGACGTCTTCTGGACGGGCCCGGAAGTCTGTTCCCGCGAGCTGAAGCCAGGCCACATCTCGCGCGTCGCCGAGGCGCTCGGTCGGCGCCCCCTGCTGTGGGACAACTATCCGGTCAATGACGGGCCGCGGATGAGCCCTTACCTGTACCTGCGCGCCTTTACGGGCCGGTCGGCGGCTATCGCGCCCCTGATCGCCGGTCATGCGGTGAACCCCGCGCTCCAGCCGACCCTGAGCTGCATCCCGGCCCTGACCTTGGCGGAGAGTTACGCGCGGGGAGAGGACTACGACTATGGCGCAGCGCTCCGGCGAGCGGCCGTGGCTGTGCTTGGCGAACCGCTTGCGGCTCAGGTGGAGCGCCGGATCGTCACTTTGCAGGACGTCGGCCTGGACAATCTCGGGGAGATGGGGCCGCGGCTGCGCGCGCGGTTCGCGCCTTCCGAACATCCGGGGGCGCGCGAGATCGTCGCCTGGCTCGACGGGGCGTGGAGAATCAGCCGCGAGGAGATCGAGGCGTCCTGATCCCTGCCGTGGTCAGTGATCCTGATCCTGGGCGGGCGGCGCACCGGGAACACCCGCCGGGCAGTCGTCGCCCAGACGGTGGGCGTCGGTCGAGGCCTCGACCGCCAGCGGCCCGATCTTCACCAGCGCCGTCATTTTCAGGGTGGTCTCGGTGTATTCGCCGTGGCCGGAAATGCCGACGGAGAAGCCCTTCTTGTCGACGCAGCGGCCGTTGAAGGCGATCTGGCCGTTGGTCGCGCTGTGCTCGGGATACTGACAGTCGTAGATGTGGTTGCGCGGGCCCTGAATGAACTTCGCCACGTCCTTGGGGGTGATGCAGCGCCGGTCGATCTTCGTCGAACCGACGGGGAAGCCGACCTTGTTCACGGACTCCCAATAGCCCGGTTTGATCGTTTCCTCGGCAGACGCGCCGCCGGCGCAGAGGGCGGCGCTCGCGGCAAGGCTGAGGAGGGGCAGGCGCATCGTGGTCTTCACTCCGGTCGTTGGGTTCAAGGTTCACTGAGGCAGCTTGATCGTCGTCGTGGTCTGGTCCTGGGGAACGCCGCCCAGCCCCGTAAGGTCGCGAGCGGTCGTCGAGTTGCGATAGGCGCGGGCGCGGTCGGCCTTTTCGGCGTCGTGATCGAAGGCCGCCCGCCGATCCGGCGGGATGTCGTCGAGGTGAGGCGCCGCGCCTATGGAGGAGCCGAACCGCTGATCGCAGTGCGCCCGCTCGACCGAGGAAAGTCCCACGGCCTGGGCGTTCGCGCAGCCCACCAGGCTGCCGCGGAGGCCCGGTCCGCCGCTGGGAAGCGAGCCGCCGGGATAGGGGACCAGGCCCTGTAGGCGAGAGCCGCCGCCCCCTCCGCCCTGCGCTGCGCCCCCGCCTGCCGGACCCGCCTGGCGCCCGCCCGCCGGCGGCTGGTTGGGGGAGGGGGACATCGGCAGGGTCGGCACGCCTGCAGGCGCCTCCTTCTCGGACTTGTGGATGTTCAGATGGGGCGCTTCGGGTCCCGGAGCCGTGGCGGGCGCCTGCACGGCGGCAGGCTTCGGCGGGGCTGCCGGCGCAGCGGGAGCGGGAGCGGGCGCTGGCGCGGGCGCTGGTTCCGGGGTGAATTCAGGGATGGCGCTGGGCGCGAGGTTAACGCGCGGCGGCTGGCGCGCGACCAGAGGCGCGGGGCGAGTGGCCTGCACGGTGGGCACGGGACGCGCGATGATCGGGGCAGGCGGGGCGGGGACCGGCTCGGCCGGTGTCGGGGAGGGCTGTGGCGCGGGTGTCGGGGCGGGCTGAGGAACGGGTGTTGGCGGGACGGTGGTCTGGCGCAGCTGAGGCGTTGGCTGCGCGGCTGCGGGGGGGGTCGGCTTGGGCGCCGGGGTTTCGGGAATGGGCGGCAGGCGCTCCGGAGGGATGATCCGCTCCGGAGGCGTGATCTCGACCTCCATCGGCGGCTCGGGCTGCTGAGGCAGCTGGTACTCACCAATGCCCTGGACGAGGAACACAGCCAGAGCCAGAAGGTGGACTAACGCCGAGGCGGCGAAGGCCACGACGTTGCGAAGCGATCGACGTTGGCCGGTCAATAGAAAGAGAGTCCTCGCCGGCTCGGTCGCCCCTGGGGCAGGGAGCCGTCCTCGAGTGACCAAGTCAAGGCGCCCCGCCGCACGCCCCGGGTCGCAAATCCCCGATCGAGGTCCGCAGGCGGAAGGTCGGCCTTGACGCTACGGCCCCCCTCGTCTAGACACCGCGCTTCCGAATGAGCCGGCTGTGCCGAGCGGGGGTTGCTCCGCAAGGCAGACGCGGTTCGCAAGACGGAACGGATCGCATGGTCCGGATAACGGCCCTCGCGGACACGCCGCGCGGGCCATTCGTTTTTGCGGGCAGTCGCGTTCGTCCAGTCGGCCTCGATCGAGGATTGGCTGGACCGGTCTTTGACAAGGCGGATGAAGAGCGCGGGGCCTCAAGCCTCGAAGGAAAGTCGAAGTAGAGCGATATGGATCGTCAGAACATCCGCATCAGGCTCAAGGCCTTCGATCACCGGGTCCTGGATCACTCCACCCGGGAGATCGTGAACACCGCCAAGCGCACCGGCGCCACCGTGCGCGGGCCCATCCCGCTGCCGACCTTGATCGAGCGCTTCACCGTCAACCGCTCGCCGCACATCGACAAAAAGTCGCGCGAACAGTTCGAGATCCGCACCCACAAGCGGGTGCTGGATATCGTCGATCCGACTCCGCAGACCGTCGACGCGCTGATGAAGCTCGACCTGTCGGCTGGCGTCGACGTCGAGATCAAGCTGTAAGGGGCCGTCCATGCGAACCGGAGTCATCGCCCGCAAGCTCGGCATGACCCGTCTCTTCGACGAGGCGGGGACCCACGTGCCCGTAACCGTGCTCAGCCTCGACGGCTGCCAGGTCACCGGCCAGCGCACCAAGGACCGTGACGGTTACGTCGCGCTCCAGCTTGGCGCCGGCGCGAAGAAGGCCAAGAACACCAGCCAGGCCCAGCGCGGGCAATTCGCCAAGGCGCTCGTGGAGCCCAAGCGCTGCATCACCGAGTTCCGCGTCTCCGAGGACAACCTTATCGATGTGGGCGCGGAGCTGACCGCCGACCACTTCGTCCCCGGCCAGAAGGTCGACGTCTCCGGCGTGACCGTCGGTAAGGGGTTCGCCGGCGCCATGAAGCGCTGGAACTTCGGCGGCCTGCGCGCCACCCACGGCGTGTCGGTGTCGCACCGCTCGCACGGATCGACCGGCCAGCGCCAGGATCCGGGCAAGGTGTTCAAGAACAAGAAGATGGCCGGCCACATGGGCCAGGAGAACGTCACCACGCTCAACCTGACGATCCACCGGGTGGACGTCGAGCGGGGCCTGATCCTGGTGCGCGGGGCAGTCCCGGGCGCCCAGGGCTCGTTCGTGAGGATCCGCGACGCGATCAAGATCGCCGCGCCGACCGAGGCGCCCCGTCCGGGCGCGTTCCGCGCGCGGGCGTCGGAAGCTTCGGCCGCCGAAGCCCCCGCCGTTGAAGCTCCGGCCGCCGAAGCCGGCGAGACCGAGGCCTGACATGAAGATCAACGTCATCACCCTCGACGGCGGCAAGGGCAAAGCGCTGGAACTGCGCGACGACATCTTCGGCATCGAAGATATCCGCGCCGACATCCTGCATCGTTGCGTCACCTGGCAGCTCGCCAAGCGCCGCGCCGGCACGCACAAGATCCAGGTCCGTAACGAGGTCTCCCGTACGGGTAAGAAGATGTACCGCCAGAAGGGCACCGGCGGCGCCCGCCACGGCTCTCGCCGTGCGGCCCAGTTCGTTGGCGGCGCCAAGGCGCACGGCCCGGTCGTGCGCAGCCACGCCTTCGACCTTCCCAAGAAGGTCCGCGCCCTGGCCCTGCGCCACGCCCTGTCGTCCAAGGTCAAGGCCGGCGCCCTGGTGGTTCTTGACGAGGCCCGGCTCGACGAGCCCAAGACGGCGGCCCTGCGCGGCCAGTTCGCCAGCCTTGGTCTGAAGAACGCCCTGATCATCGCCGGGCCCGAGGTTGACGCGAACTTCAAGCTGGCGGCGCGCAACATCCCCGACGTGGACGTGCTGCCGAACGCCGGCCTCAATGTCTACGACGTGCTTCGCCGCCACACCCTGGTGCTCACCCGTGCGGCCGTCGAAGCCATCGAGGCCCGCTTCGAAGCGAAGGAAGCCGCGTGATGGCCGCCACTCCTCGTCACTACGACACGATCCTGGCGCCGCTGATCACCGAGAAGGCGACACAGCTTTCGGACCAAAACAAGCTGGTCTTCAAGGTCGCCCTGGACGCGACCAAGGAAGAGATCGCCCAGGCGGTCGAAGAGCTGTTCAAGGTGAATGTCGTGAAGGTCAACACCCTGATTCAGAAGGGTAAGACCAAGCGCTTCCGCGGTCGTCCGGGCCGCCGTTCGGACATCAAGAAGGCCATCGTGACCCTTCGCGAAGGCCAGTCCATCGACATCACGACGGGGCTCTGAGGGTAGGGTCATGGCTCTGAAGAATTTCAATCCGACCTCGCCCTCTCGTCGCGGGCTGGTGCTCGTCGACCGCTCCGAGCTGCACAAGGGCCGCCCGGAGAAGTCGCTCGTCGAGGGGCTGAACAAGTCCGGCGGACGCGGCGGCGGCGGGCGTATCTCCACGCGTTTCCGCGGCGGCGGCGCCAAGCGCCTTTACCGCATCGTCGACTTCAAACGTCGCAAGTGGGGCGTGCCCGCGACTGTCGAGCGCCTGGAGTACGATCCCAACCGCACGGCCTTCATCGCCCTGCTGCGCTACGCAGATGGCGAGCTCGCCTACATCCTCGCTCCGCAGCGCCTGAAGGCGGGCGACGAGGTCGTGGCCAACGAGCGGGTGGACGTGAAGCCCGGCAACGCCTCGCCCCTGCGCAGCCTGCCGATCGGCACGATCATCCACAACGTCGAGTTCAAGCCGCTGAAGGGCGGTCAGATCGCCCGCAGCGCTGGCGCCTATGCCCAGCTCGTCGGCCGCGACGCGGGCTACGCGCAGATCCGCCTCAACTCGGGCGAGCTGCGCATGGTGCCCGACAGCTGCATGGCGACGGTCGGGGCCGTATCGAACCAGGACCACATGAACGAGGTCCTCGGCAAGGCCGGCCGCGTCCGTCACAAGGGCCGTCGTCCGCACGTCCGCGGCGTCGCCATGAACCCGATCGACCACCCGCACGGCGGCGGCGAAGGCCGCACCTCGGGCGGCCGTCACCCGGTCACTCCGTGGGGCAAGCCCACCAAGGGCCGCAAGACCCGCACCAACAAGGCGACGGACAAGCTCATCATCCGTTCGCGCCACGTCAGGAAGGCCCGCTGATGACCCGTTCGGTTTGGAAGGGGCCGTTCGTCGACGGCTATCTGCTCGACAAGGCGGAGGCCGCCCAGTCCTCCGGCCGCAAGGACGTGATCAAGACCTGGTCGCGTCGTTCGACGATCATGCCTCAGTTCGTGGGCCTAACCTTCGGCGTCCACAACGGCCAGAAGCACGTGCCCGTCCTCGTCTCCGAGGACATGGTGGGCATGAAGCTCGGGGAGTTCGCTCCTACGCGCTACTTCCCTGGCCACGCCGCCGACAAGAAGGCCAAGAGGAAGTAGCATGAGCAAGTCCGCCAATCCGCGCCGCATGGGCGCCGATGCCGCGATGAGCAAGGTGCGCACCCTGCGCACCAGCGCGCGCAAGCTGAACCTGGTGGCCCAGTCGATCCGTGGCCTGAAGGTGCAGCGCGCCCTCAACGAGCTGGAATTCAGCCCCAAGCGCATCGCCGCCGATGTGCGCAAGGCGCTCTACTCCGCCATCTCCAACGCCGAAAACAATCACGGCCTGGACATCGACAACCTGGTGGTCGCCGAAGCCTATGTCGGCCGCAACCTGGTCATGAAGCGCTTCTCGGCGCGCGCCCGCGGGCGTTCGTCGCGGATCGAGAAGCCGTTCTCGGAGATCACCATCGTGGTGCGTGAACTGGGCGAGGTCGCCTGATGGGTCAGAAAGTCAATCCGGTCGGTCTGCGGCTCGGCATCAACCGGACCTGGGACAGCCGCTGGTTCGCCAGCGGGCACGATTATTCGCGCCTGCTGCACGACGACCTGAAGCTTCGCAAGGAGCTCAAGAAGCGCCTGTATCAAGCGGGTGTGTCGCGCATCCTGATCGAGCGTCCGCACAAGAAGTGCCGGGTGACCATCTATGCCGCGCGCCCTGGCGTGATCATCGGCAAGAAGGGCGCCGACATCGAGAAGCTTCGTACGGACCTCTCGAAGATGACCGAGGGCGATGTCCACCTGAACATCGTCGAGGTGCGCAAGCCCGAAACCGACGCCCAGCTGGTGGCGGAAAACATCGCCCAGCAGCTCGAGCGCCGGATCGCCTTCCGCCGTGCGATGAAGCGTTCGATGCAGTCGGCCATGCGCCTGGGCGCCAAGGGCGTCCGCGTCGAGGTGGCCGGGCGCCTGGGCGGCGCGGAAATCGCGCGCGCCGAGTCCTATCACGAGGGCCGTGTGCCGCGTCACACCCTGCGGGCCGACATCGACTACGGCTTCGCCGAAGCGAAGACGACCTACGGGATCATCGGCGTGAAGACCTGGATCTTCAAAGGCGAGGTCCTCGAGCACGACCCGATGGCGCTGGACAAGCGCCTGGCCAGCGAGACCGGCGCGGCCGGTGAGGGTGGCGGCCGGGATGGCCGGGATCGGGGCGACCGTGGCCCGCGGCGCGAGCGCCGCGAAGCGCCAGCGGCGTAAGGCAGGGATCGAACGATGCTGTCTCCGAAGAAGACGAAGTACCGCAAGCAGTTCAAGGGCCGCATCCATGGCATGTCCAAGGGTGGCTTTTCGCTGAACTTCGGCTCGCACGGCCTCAAGTCGCTGCAGCCCGAGCGGATCACCGCGCGTCAGATCGAAGCCGCCCGTCGCGCCATCACGCGCCAGATGAAGCGTCAGGGCCGAGTGTGGATCCGCATTTTCCCGGACGTCCCGGTCAGCGACAAGCCGGCCGAAGTGCGGATGGGCAAGGGCAAGGGGGCCATCGAGTACTGGGCCGCGCGCGTCGCGCCGGGCCGGATCATGTTCGAGGTGGACGGCGTGCCGGACGACATCGCGCGCGAGGCCCTGCGCCTGGGCGCGGCCAAGCTGCCGGTGAAGACGCGCATCGTCACCCGCATCGGCGAAACCGCGGTCGAGGCTGCGTAAAGACCATGAAGATCGATGACGTCCGCCGCATGAGCGCCGACCAGCTCACCGATGAGCTGCTCTCGCTCAAGAAGGAACAGTTCAACCTGCGTTTCCAGGCCGCCACGGGGCAGCTGGAGAAGACGCACCGGGCCCAGGAGGTCCGCCGGGACATCGCGCGCATCAAGACTGTGATGCGCGCCAAGTCGGCGAACGCCTGAGCCAGTAGAGAAGATCAAGATGCCCAAGCGAATCCTCGAAGGCGTGGTGGTCTCCGACAAGGAGAACAAGACGGTGATCGTGCGCGTCGAGCGCACCTTCCTTCACCCGCTGCTCAAGAAGACCGTGCGTCGCTCCAAGCGCTACCACGCCCATGACGAGTCCAACTCGTACCATGAGGGCGAGATCGCGCGGATCATCGAGTGCGCGCCCAAGTCCAAGCTCAAGACCTGGGAGGTCCTGCCAAAGGACGCCTCCCAGACCGGCGCCTGACGGAGCGGCCGAACCATGATCCAGATGCAGACCAATCTCGAGGTCGCCGACAACTCCGGCGCGCGTCGGGTGATGTGCGTGAAGGTGCTGGGCGGAGCCAAGCGCCGCTACGCCGGCGTGGGCGACAAGATCGTCGTCTCCGTCAAGGAAGCGATCCCGCGCGGCCGCGTGAAGAAGGGCGACGTCCTGCAGGCGATCGTCGTGCGCACCAGCTCGGCGATCAAGCGCCGCGACGGTTCGGTGATCCGCTTCGACAAGAACGCGGCGGTGATCGTGAACAAGCAGTCGGAGCCGATCGGCACGCGCATCTTCGGCCCCGTGCCGCGCGAGCTTCGGGCGAAGAACCACATGAAGATCATCTCCCTCGCCCCCGAGGTGCTGTGATGGCTGCGAAGATCAAGAAGGGCGACCGGGTCATCCTGATCGCCGGCAAGGACAAGGGCCGTACGGGCGTGGTCGAGCAGGTCCTCCCGAAGGATGCGCGCGTCGTCGTCGGCGGGCTGAACCTGGTGCAGCGCCATACGCGTCCGAGCCAGGGCGATCCGCAGGGCGGCATCAAGACCAAGGCCGCGAGCATCCATGTTTCCAACGTCGCTCTGGTCGACGGGAACGGAAAGCCGACGCGCGTCGGGTTCCGCGTCGAAGGCGACAAGAAGGTGAGGGTGGCCAAGTCCACCGGTGAGGTCATCAATGGCTGAGACCGAAACCGCGTACGAACCGCGGATGAAGACCGAATATCGCCAGCGCATCCGCAAGGCGATGAAGGACAAGTTCGCCTACACCAACGAGATGCAGATCCCGAAGATCGACAAGATCGTCGTGAACATGGGGATTGGCGAAGCCGTGACGGACTCCAAGAAGGCCGCCTCGGCGATGAAGGACCTTGCCGCGATCACTGGCCAAAAGCCCGTGCCGACCAAGGCCCGCACCTCGATCGCCGGCTTCAAGCTGCGCGAGGGCATGGTGGTGGGCGCGAAGGTGACCTTGCGCGCCGACCGCATGTACGAGTTTCTGGATCGCCTGATCACCATCGCCCTGCCGCGGGTGAAGGACTTCCGGGGCCTCAGGCCGACGAGCTTCGATGGACGTGGCAATTACGCCATGGGCCTTCGCGAGCACCTGGTCTTCCCCGAGATCAATTACGACGAGATCGATCAGATCTGGGGCATGGACATCATCGTCTGCACCACAGCCAAATCCGACGAGGAAGCTCGCCAGCTCCTCCGGGAATTCCACTTCCCGTTCACCCAGGCCCAGGCCTGAGCCGAAGAACGGGTAAGGAGAAACATCCATGGCCAAGAAGAGCGCCGTCAATCGCAACGAACGCGTCCGCAAGCTGGTGAAGCAATTCGCCGCCAAGCGCGCCGCGCTGAAGGCGACCGCCGAGAACGACAGCCTCTCGCTCGAAGAGCGGTTCGAGGCGCGTCTCAAGCTCGCCAAGCTGCCGCGGAACTCCGCGCCGACCCGCATCCGCAATCGCTGCGAGGTGACGGGCCGTCCTCGGGCCTTCTACCGGAAGCTGAAGATGAGCCGTATCGCCCTGCGCGAACTGGGATCGGCCGGGCAGATCCCCGGCCTCGTGAAGTCGAGCTGGTAAGGAGGGCGAGATGGTGAACGATCCCCTCGGCGATATGATCGCCCGCATCCGCAACGCCGCCGAGCGTAAGCGGTCCAAGGTGCTCACGCCCGCCTCGCGCATGCGCGAGCGCGTGCTCGATGTTCTGTTGTCGGAAGGCTACATCCGCGGCTTCACGCTGATCCAGGAGCCGGGCGCATTCCCTCAGTTCGAGGTCGAGCTGAAGTACTTCGACGGCCAACCCGTGATCGCCGAGATCTCGCGCGTGTCGAAGCCGGGCCGCCGCGTCTATTCCTCGATCAGCGATCTCAAGGCAGTGAAGAACGGCCTGGGGATCTCGATCCTTTCCACGTCCAAGGGCGTGATGTCCGACACCGCGGCGCGCAGCGCCAACGTGGGCGGCGAAGTCCTCTGTCAGGTGTATTGAGATGTCGCGGATCGGCAAGAAAGCGATCGCCATCCCTTCGGGGGTGACCGTCACCCTCCAGGGCCAGACGGTGACCGTGAAGGGCCCCAAGGGTCAGCTGGCCTGGACGGTGAGCGAGGAGATCGAGGTGGCTCAGGCCGACGGCCAGATCACCTTCACGCCGCGCTCGGACTCCACGCGCGCCAAGGCGATGTGGGGCCTCTCGCGCACCCTGATCAACAACATGGTCGTGGGCGTCACCAAGGGCTACGAGGAGACCCTCGAGCTGGTCGGCGTGGGCTATCGCGCAGCGATGAAGGGCCAGGCGCTGAACATGCAGCTCGGCTTTTCGCACGAGGTGGACGTTGCGCCGCCGGCGGGGATCAGCTTCGCCGTTCCGCGTCCCGTCGAGATCAGGATCTCCGGCATCGACAAGCAGCTCGTGGGCGAGATCGCGGCCAAGATCCGCAAGATCCGCCCCCCCGAGCCCTACAAGGGCAAGGGCGTCCGCTACGGCGGCGAGGCGGTGAGGCGCAAGGAAGGCAAGAAGAAGTAAGATGGCCCTCTCACCGCGAGACATCACCAAGAAGCGCGCAGAGCGCGTGCGTCGCCGGCTGCGCACCGTGGCCGGCGGCCGTCCGCGCCTGTCGGTTTTCCGCTCGTCCAAGAACATCTACGCCCAGGTCATCGACGACGAGAGCGGCGTGACTCTGGCGGCAGCTTCCTCGCTCGAGGCGGGGGATAAGGGGACGGACAAGGCGGCGGCCGCGAAGGTCGGCGCCCTGGTCGCCCAGCGCGCCATCGAGAAGGGCTGCAAAGAGGTCGTGTTCGACCGCGGCGGCTACATCTATCACGGCCGGATCAAGGCGTTGGCTGACGCCGCGCGTGAAGCCGGCCTGAACTTCTGATTTGGAAAGGCTTTAGCATGGCCCGTGGCGAACAGCAGCGTGGCGGCGGAGAGCGCCGGGACAGGCGCGACCGGAACAAGCCCGAAGAGCGGGTCGACTCCGAGATCGTCGAGAAGCTGGTGCACATCAATCGCGTCGCCGCCACGGTGAAGGGTGGCCGGCGTTTCTCGTTCGCCGCTCTGATGGTGGTGGGCGACCAGAAGGGTCGCGTCGGCTTCGGCCACGGCAAGGCCCGCGAGGTCCCCGAAGCCATCCGTAAGGCGACCGAGGAAGCCAAGAAGTCGATGATCCGCGTGCCGCTTCGCGAATCCCGCACCTTGCACCACGACGGGGCAGGGCGCTGGGGCGCAGGCAAGATCATGATGCGTGCGGCGCCTCCCGGCACCGGCGTGATAGCCGGCGGCCCGATGCGCGCCGTCCTCGAAACCCTGGGCGTCCAGGACGTGGTGGCCAAGTCGGTTGGCTCGTCCAACCCCTACAACATGATCCGCGCCACTTTCGAAGCGCTGAAGGAGCAATCCTCGCCCCGCCAGGTGGCGGCCAAGCGCGGCAAGAAGGTCAGCGACATCGTCGAACGCCGCTCCGACTCCGCCAGCGGCGAAGCCGTCGAAGCCTGAGCCGACGGGAAACCTCGAAATGGCAAAGAAGACTGCAAAGCTCACCGTCCGCCAGACGGCCAGCCCGATCCGGCGCAAGTTCGACCAGCGCGCAACGCTCGTGGGCCTCGGCCTGAACCGGATCGGCCGCACTGCGACCCTCGATGACACGCCCGCAGTCCGCGGGATGATCGCCAAGGTCGCGCACATGGTCGAAATCGTTTCGGCCGAATAGATCTCAGCCGCGGGAGCCAAACCCGCGGTTTCCATTTCCAGCCGAGTCGGGCCTTTGGCCCGGCGACAGATCTCCAAAGGAGAGGCGCCAGATGACCAAGCTCAACGAACTCGCCCCAAGCCCAGGCTCGACCCAGTACAAGACCCGCGTTGGACGCGGCCCGGGATCGGGCAAGGGCAAGACGGGCGGCCGGGGCGTGAAGGGACAGAAGGCCCGGTCGGGCGTCGCCATCGCCGGTTTCGAGGGCGGCCAGATGCCGCTGCACATGCGGATGCCCAAGCGCGGCTTCAACAATCCGCGCGCCCTCCAATTCGCCGAAGTGAACTTCTGGCGCATCGAGCAGGCGATCGCCGCCGGAAAGCTCGACGCCTCCAAGCCGATCGACGCCGCCGTCCTGGTCGGGGCCGGAGTGGTTCGCCGCGCGAAGGACGGGGTGAAGCTCCTCGCCAAGGGCGAGCTGACCTCGAAGATCCAGATCACGGTCTATGCGGCGTCCGCCTCTGCGCGGGAAGCGGTTGAAAAGGCGGGCGGCACAGTGACGGTGACCCGGCCGCAACCGGCCGCCGAAGAAGCTTCCGCGAGCTAAAGTTGGCAGAGGGCGAAGGGTCGCGGCCGTTTCGCCCTCGCGTCGGCCGCGCGGGCCGCCTATCTTCGCATCCGCGCACGACCTCTTCATTTCCGGGATGACGCATGGCTTCGGCCGCCGAACAGCTCGCCGCCAATATGAACTTCGGCGCCTTCCAGAAGGCGACAGAGCTTCACAAGCGTATCGGCTTCACCCTGCTGGCGATGGTGATCTATCGCCTGGGGACCTACATCCCGATCCCCGGCATCAACGCCGCAGCTTTCGCCCACGCCTTTGAGGGCCAGGCCAAGGGTATCCTTGGCATGTTCCACATGTTCTCGGGCGGCGCCGTCCAGCGGATGGCGATCTTCTCGCTGAACGTGATGCCGTACATCTCGGCCTCGATCATCGTGCAGCTGCTCGGGACTGCGTACCCGCCTTGGGAGAAGCTGCGCAAGGAAGGCGGCGAGGCCGGCCGAAAGCAACTCAACCAGTACACCCGCTATCTCACCGTCGTGCTGGCCCTGTTCCAGTCCTTCGGGATCGCCATCGGCCTTTCGAACGCGCCGGGCATCGTCGATGAGCCGGGCGTCTTCTTCATCGCCTCGACGATGATCACGCTCACCGGCGGCACCATCTTCCTGATGTGGCTTGGCGAGCAGATGACGACCCGCGGGGTGGGCAACGGCATCTCCCTGATCATCTTCGCAGGCATCGTCGCGCGACTTCCCGTTGGCCTGTGGGATCTCCTGCAGGAGGCGCGGCTCGATCCCTCGAAGACATTCGCGATCTTCGGCTACATCGGCCTGGCCGTCGTCGTGATCCTGTTCATCGTTTTCATGGAGCGCGCCCAGAGGCGGCTGCTGATCGTCTATCCCAAGCGCCAGGTCGGCAATCGGATGATGGGCGGTGAGAACTCGTTCCTGCCGCTCAAGATCAATGTGAGCGGGGTCATCCCGCCGATCTTCGCCTCGTCGCTTCTCCTGCTGCCGGCGACGGCGGCCGGGTTCCTGGCGACGGCGAAGCTGCCGCCGTGGGCGCAATGGCTGCCAACTGCGGTCGGCATGCTCGGACACGGCAAGCCGCTGTTCATGTTGCTCTACGGGGTGCTGATCGTCTTCTTCTGTTTCTTCTACACGTCGGTCGTCTTCAATCCGGATGACACGGCCGAGCAGCTCCGGAAATACGGCGGCAACTTGCCCGGCATCCGACCGGGCAAGCGCACGGCGGAGTACATCGACTATGTGCTGACGCGCCTGACCCTGATCGGCGCGGCCTACATCGCCCTTGTCTGCCTTCTGCCCGAGTTCCTCGCCGGTCCCAGCGGCTCCTACGCCTTCGGCGGCACCTCGATCCTGATCGTCGTGTCGGTGACGATGGACACCGTGGCGCAGATCCAGTCCCACCTGCTGGCCCATCAGTACGAGGGCCTGATCAAGAAATCGCGGATGAGGGGCGGCCGTCGCTGAACAGGGCGACGAGCCCGATCGTCAGCCGGCTGACGCAGCGACAGGCTGGAGCGCAGCGCCGACTCATGGGAGCGGACGAGTGTTGGCGGGCGCTGCGAGGGCGGACGCCCAAGGGAGGGTGTGAATGAACCTGATCCTTTTCGGGCCGCCGGCGGCGGGGAAGGGAACTCAGGCCAAGCGCCTGGTGGAGGGGCGGCGGATGGTCCAGCTCTCCACGGGCGACATGCTGCGCGCGGCTATCGCCTCAGGTTCGGAACTTGGCCAGAAGGTCGAAGGGATCATCCAGCGTGGGGAGCTGGTGCCTGACGAGATCGTCATCAAGCTCATTGAGGATCGTTTGCCATCGCTCGCCGGAACCGGCGGCGCGATCTTCGATGGATTTCCGCGCACCGTCGCCCAGGCGCAGGCCCTTGACGTCATGCTCAACAAGCACGCCGGTCAGAAGATCGACCAGGTCGTACGCCTGGTCGTGGATGACGAGGCGCTGAAGGCCCGCGTCGCCGGACGCTTCGCGGAGTCGGGGCGGCCCGACGACAATCCGGAGTCCTTCGCCGTCCGCCTTTCGGCATACAATCGCGACACAGCGCCCGTGATCCCCTACTACGAGGCCCAGGGAAAGCTTCGAAACGTCGATGGCATGGCCAGCATCGAGATCGTGGCGTGTCAGATCGACGAGCTTCTCGAGAAAGTCTGATCAGCACGGTCAACGGGCCGCAAAGCCCATTGACCTCAGCGCGTTCATCCCTATAACCACTCCCTCCGCGAAAGAAGCGCGATCGGCGTCTGCCCCTGCGAGGCGGCGGACGTGGCCGCGCTTTTTCGCGCTGTCCGGCGCCGTCAGGAGACTAGGTTGGCCCGCATCGCAGGCGTGAACATCCCCACGAACAAGCGCGTGATCATCGCGCTGCAGTACATCCATGGCATCGGGCCGGCGGTCGCGCGCGAGATCGTCGACCGGGTCGGCATCGTCGACGCCAGGCGGGTGAACCAACTCACGGACCAGGAAGTGGTTCAGATCCGTGAGGTTATCGACCGCGACTATCTGGTCGAGGGTGATCTGCGCCGCGAGACGGCCACCAACATCAAGCGGCTCATGGACCTGGCCTGCTACCGCGGCCTGCGCCACCGCAAGGGCCTGCCGGTGCGGGGCCAGCGCACCCACACCAACGCCCGGACCCGCAAGGGCCCGTCCAAGCCGATCGCCGGCAAGAAGAAGTAAGAGGGGCGTCCGATGGCCAGGGAACCGGCGCGCGTAAAGAAGCGCGAACGAAAGAACATCACCTCGGGCGTGGCGCATGTGAACGCCTCGTTCAACAACACGATGATCACCATCACCGACGCGCAGGGTAATGCGATCTCCTGGTCGAGCGCCGGATCGATGGGCTTCAAGGGCTCGCGCAAGTCGACGCCGTACGCTGCCCAGATGGCCGCCGAGGACGCCGGCCGGAAGGCGGCCGAACACGGCGTCCGCACGCTGGAAGTGAATGTCTCCGGTCCGGGGTCGGGCCGTGAATCGGCGCTGCGGGCCCTTCAGGCCGTCGGCATGACTATCACCACCATCCGCGACGTGACTCCGATGCCGCACAACGGCTGCCGGCCGCCCAAGCGCCGGCGTGTTTGACTACCTATATCTCGTCTCTCCGAATATTTCCGTCATTGCCGATCTGTGAGGACGTGCGCAGGCCGGCGAAGCCGTGTCGAAGGACACCGATAAATCCGTGATCGAACGCAACTGGAACGAACTGATCCGCCCTGAAAAGCCACAGATCGAAGCCGGGGCGGACAGCGCCCGCAAGGCGCGCATCGTGGCAGAGCCGCTCGAGCGGGGCTTTGGGGTCACCCTGGGCAACTCCCTGCGCCGGGTGCTCCTCTCCTCCCTGCAGGGCGCGGCCGTCACCGCCATCCAGATCGATGGCGTGGTGCACGAGTTCTCTTCGCTCGAGGGCGTGCGCGAGGACGTCGTCGACATCGTCCTCAACATCAAGCAGCTGGCGCTGCGGATGCACTCTGAGGGCCCCAAGCGCATGACCCTGCGCGCCAGCGGCCCCGGCCCGGTCACGGCCGGCCAGATCGAGGCGCCCTCGGACATCGAGATCCTCAATCCAAAGCACGTGCTGCTCACCCTCGACGAGGGGGCCAGCGTGCGGATCGAGTTCACCGTGCAGAACGGCAAGGGCTACGTGCCTTCCGAGCGCAACCGTCCCGAGGACGCGCCGATCGGCCTGATCGCCGTCGACGCCCTCTACAGCCCGGTCAAGCGCGTCGCCTATCGCGTCGAGCCGACCCGCCAGGGCCAGAGCCTCGACTATGACAAGCTGATCATGGAAGTGGAGACCAATGGCGCGGTCTCGCCGGTAGATGCAGTCGCCTACGCGGCGCGCATCCTCCAGGATCAACTCCAGGTGTTCATCACCTTCGAAGAGCCGAAGAAGAAGCTGGAAGGCGAGGCCAAGCCGGACCTGCCGTTCAACCCGGCCCTGCTCAAGAAGGTGGACGAGCTGGAACTGTCGGTCCGTTCGGCCAACTGCCTGAAGAACGACAACATCGTCTACATCGGCGACCTGATCCAGAAGACCGAGGCGGAGATGCTCCGGACCCCGAACTTCGGGCGCAAGTCGCTGAACGAAATCAAGGAGGTCCTGACCAACATGGGCCTCCACCTCGGTATGGACGTGCCCAACTGGCCGCCGGACAACATCGAGGACCTGGCCAAGAAATTCGAAGACCAGATCTAAACCTCTGGTATAAGGCCCGTCCTTCTAAAGGGCCGTTTGGAGAGACGAGACCATGCGCCACGGTTACGCGCACCGCAAACTCGGCCGCACCACGGCCCACCGCACGTCCCTGTTCGCCAACATGTCGGCGAGCCTGATCAAGCACGAGCAGATCGTCACGACCCTGCCCAAGGCCAAGGAGCTTCGTCCATTCGTGGAGAAGCTCGTGACCCTGGCCAAGCGCGGCGACCTGCACTCGCGCCGGATCGCGATCTCCAAGGTTCGCGACGTGGCCCAGGTCGGCAAGCTGTTCTCGACGCTCGGCCCGCGCTACGCCGGCCGTAACGGGGGCTACACACGCGTGCTCAAGGCCGGCTTCCGGCATGGCGACAACGCGGCCATGGCCGTAATCGAGTTCGTCGATCGTGACGTCTCCGCCAAGGGCCGCGACTCCGGCCCGACCCAGGCCGCCGCGGAATAATCATCGTCACGCCTTGTGAACCCGGGCCTCGCGGTCCGGGTTTTCATTTGACCAGTTAATTTCGCAAGAGTAGAAATATTCTCCAGAAACGCAGGAGGTGCGTTATGGAGAGCGAACGTCCGACCCTTGCCATAGGTGTTGCGTATAAGGATCCGCGCGCAGCACTGGCCTGGCTGGAAAAGGCCTTCGGCTTCGAGACCAGCATGGTGGTGGAGAATTCCGACGGCTCAATCGGCCACAGCGAGATGCGCGTGGGCCGCAATGGACTCGTGATGGTGGGCAGCGAGTGGGACGAGTTCCATCGCAGCCCGGCCTCGATCGGCGGTGTGAACAGCCAGTCGGTTCACATCCACCTGGATGACGCCGAGGACCTCGACGCCCATTACAGACGTGCGCTCGCCGCCGGCGCGAAGAAGCTGCGCGAACCCGCGGACCAGTTCTATGGCGATCGCGTCTATGGCGTGATCGACCCGGAAGGGCATCAATGGACCTTCAGCCGAACGCTGAAGACCATGACGTTTGAGGAGATGGAAAAGGCTGGGGGCCGGAAGATCCGCGAGCGTCTGGAAGAGTCGCAATGAGCTCTCCTTTCACGCCCACAGTGTTCTACCGCGATCCCATGGCCGCCCTTAAGTGGCTCGAGCAGGCGTTCGGCTTCGAGACGACGCTTCTGGTCACCGACGAGGCCGGCAATGTCGGCCACGCCGAGATGGGCTTCAACGGCGGGGCGGTCGGGGTTGGCGGCGAATGGGGTGCGCGCGAGTTGATCGGCCCCGCCACGATGAAAAGCCCCGCCTCGCTCCACGGGCAGGGCACTCAGTTCATCCGGGTGCATCTGGAGACGGGGCTCGACGACCACTGCGCTCGGGCCGAGGCGGCCGGAGCGCAGATCACCCAGCAACCTGAGGACCAGTTCTACGGCGCACGGGTCTATCGGGTCCTCGATCCCGAAGGGCACGTCTGGACGTTCGACCAGACAATCAGCGACCTCTCTCACGCCGATATGGAGCGAGCGAGCGGGCTGAAAATCTCGACCTCGCTCTGACGTGTCGCGCCTCGACGCAACCCTGGCGGCCCTGGCCGATCCGAACCGCCGTCGCGTGGTCGACCTGCTGCGCGAGCGACCCAGGGCCGCAGGGGAACTCGCGCGCGAGGTGGGGGTGCCGGGGCCGGCCATGAGCCGCGCCCTGCGCGCCCTGAGGGAGGTTGGGCTCGTTGCGGAGACACATCCCGCCCATGACGCTCGCGTTCGCATCTACGAACTTCAGCCAGGGCCGATGCGCGAGCTCAAGGCATGGCTGGAAGAGACTGAGGCCCTGTGGAGCGAGCAGCTCTCTGCGTTCAGGGCGCATCTCGAGCAGGAAGCCTGAGTTGGCTTCCCGTGTCCTGGTGGCGCTGCGCGTGCCGGCGGCGCCGCAGCGGGCGTTTGACGCCTTCACCGGCCAGATCGGCCGTTGGTGGCGGCCTAATCCGCTCTTCACCTTCACCCCGCGCAGCCCTGGCGTGCTCGCCTTCGAGGGTGGCGAGGGCGGGCGGCTGATCGAGACCCTGCCGACCGGCAAGGTGTTCGAGATTGGCAAGGTGAAGGTCTGGTCGCCGCCCGAGCTGCTGGTCTTCTCCTGGCGACAGGCGAGCTTTGCTCCGGACCAGGACACCGAGGTGGAAGTCCGTTTCGAGCCGATGGGGGAGGAGACCCGCGTCACCGTCGAGCATCGCGGTTGGGACACCGTCCCCGCCAGTCACGTCGCCCGCCACGGCTTCCCCAATCAGGTGTTCCTGCTGCGCCACGCGGAGTGGTGGCGGGCCTTGCTCGGGTCCCTCAAGGGGTCCATGGCGGGGGCTGGGGAAGGGGAGGAGGGGCCGTGACCGCCTCGACAATCAATGGCGCGCGGCAGCCACGAGCGGCGGCCTTCGGATTCGTCTTCGCCACCGCGCTGATGAATTCGGTGTCGTTCGGGATCATGATCCCGATCCTTCCGAACCTGATCAAGGCGATGAACGGCGGAGACACCGCCGCTGCGTCGACGTGGAACGCCGTCTTCGCCACGGTGTGGGGTCTGATGCAGTTCTTCTGTGGGCCGATCCTGGGAATGCTGTCGGACCGGTTCGGGCGTCGCCCGGTCATGCTGATCTCGATCTTCGGGCTATTCGTCGACTTCCTGTTCATGGCGTTTGCGCCGAACCTGCAGTGGCTGTTCGTCGGGCGCGTGTTCAACGGAATCACCGCCTCGAGCTTCTCCACGGCCAATGCCTATGTGGCCGACATCACGCCGCCGGAAAAACGCGCCCACAACTTCGGGATCATGGGATCGGCCTTCGGGGTCGGCTTTGTCCTTGGGCCGACGATCGGCGGCATACTGGGAGAACACAACCTGCGATGGCCCTTCCTGGCCGCCGCGGCCCTTTGCGCCATCAACTGGATCTACGGCCTGGTCGTCCTGCCCGAGTCGCTGCCGCCCGAGCGCCGCAGCCGCATCGACTGGGCGCGCGCGAATCCCGTCGGCTCCCTGATGTTTCTTCGCAGCACGCCGAACCTCCTGGGCCTGGGGAGCGTCGGCCTCCTGTTCCAGTTAGGGTTCACCGTCCTGCCGACGATCTTCGTCCTCTACACCGGCTACCGCTACGGCTGGACGCCGCAGATCCTCGGCTTCACCTTCATGGCCACCGGCGTTAGCCAGATCATCGTTCAGGCCTTCCTCGTCGGGCCTGCTGTGCGCCGGTTGGGCGAGCGGGGAGCCGCTCTCGTCGGGCTCAGCGCAGGCGCCTTGGCTTTCGTCGTCTACGGGCTCGCTCCCACCGGCTGGCTCTATCTGTGCGCCGTGCCGATCTTTGCTCTGACCGGCTTCGTGAATCCCGGATTGATAAGCCTGATGAGCCAGAGGGTGGGACCAACCCATCAGGGCCAGCTCCAGGGCGCCTTCCAAAGTCTTCAGGGGATCGCCTCGTTCGCGGCGCCGTCCTTCTACGGGTTCGTGTTCGCCTGGGCGGTCAGACACAACTCGACGCTTCACCTTCCGGGACTGCCGATTCTGGCCTCCGCCGCGCTTTTGGCCGTCGCGTTCCTGTTGTCCCTGCGGGTGGCTACTCCCGTCGTCAGAGTCCAACCCGCTTCGTCTTGAAGCCGGCGAAGGCCTGTGGCCATTTCGCCGCCGCTGACACGTGTACATTTCACGGGGACAAGATCGATGACTCGAGGCCTCCTGGCTCTCGCCGCCGCCTCATGCCTGGCGCTTCCGGCTATCGCCCAGACGAGCCTCCCCGAACCGACGCGCGCGCCCGCCAGCGCCGCAGAGATGCGCCTCTCGTTCGCCCCCATCGTGAAGCGGGTCGCGCCGGCGGTGGTGAATGTCTACTCGAAGCGCGTAGTGCGCGCGCAACTCGACCCCTTCTGGTCGTTCTTCGCCGGCGGCATGCCGCGATCGCGCATCGAGCAGTCGCTCGGGTCGGGCTCGATCGTCCGCTCCGACGGCGTGATCCTGACCAATCACCACAATATCGAGGGCGCGCAGGAGATCCGCGTGGTGACCTCCGATCGCCGGGAGTGGCCCGCCACCGTGCTGCTCGACGATCCGCGGGCGGATCTCGCAGTCCTGAAGATCGACACCAAGGGCGAGAGGCTCCCGACGATCCCGATCGACGCGGAAGGAAGTCCTCAGGTGGGCGATCTGGTCCTCGCGATCGGCGATCCCTTCGGCGTGGGGCAGACCGTCACCAACGGTATCGTCTCGGCGTTGGCGCGATCGGATGTGGGGATCAACGACTACGCCTTCTTCATCCAGACCGATGCAGCCATCAATCCGGGCAATTCGGGCGGACCGCTGGTGGATATGAACGGGGACCTGATCGGCGTGAACACGGCCATCGTCTCCAGTTCAGGGGCTTCGGCCGGCGTCGGATTCGCAATTCCGGCCGTCATGGCCAAGCAGGTGGTCGAGACGGCCATGACCGGCGGCCACAGCGTCGTGCGGCCGTGGCTGGGCGCCCGGACACAAACCCTGACCGATGAAATGGCGCACAGCTTCGGCCTGTCGGCGCCGGTGGGCGTGGTGGTGACCCAGGTATGGCCGGGCGGGCCGGCGGACCGCGCAGGCCTTCGCAGCGGGGATGTCATCGAAGCGGTGAACGGCGCGCCGATCGATTCCGAAGGAACGCTGACCTATCGCGTCGCCACGCTGCGGCCCGGCGAGAGCGCCCAGCTCACTGTTCGCCGTGGCGCCACAAGTCTCCTGCCGCACCTCACGGTGGAACCCCCACCGACAGTCCCGGCGGAAGACAAGCGCACCATTGCTGGCCAAAATCCGTTGGCCGGCGCGACAGTGGTTAACCTCTCACCTGCCAGCGCGATCGCCAACGGGGTGGACCCGTTTGCGGCCCATGGCGTCCTGGTGACCGCCGTGGCCAGCGGCCCGGCGGGATTGATCGGCATCCGGTCGGGCGACATCGTCCTGCAGGTGAACGGTCAGGCGGTGAGCAACACGGTCGGGCTCGCGGCGCTGCTCGCGACTCCCGCCCATAGCTGGACACTCTCGATCCAACGCGGCGACCAGGTGATCACGGCCAGGTTCCAGGGCTAGGCGATTTCGCCGCGCGGCTGGATTGAGCCTACGCGCGTCATCCGGGAACCCGGCCTCGAAGGAGGCGCCAGACTGACGGCGCGCCCAGGGCGTACCATGCCGCCAGAGCGGGATCGCAGATCGCGCAGCCCAGGGACGAAGTTGCGGCGAACGGGACGATCGGATGGCCCCAAAGGTGGTGCGCGACATCCCAGGCGCTGTGCAAAAGCCAGCCCGCCGCTATGGCGCGATAGTGCTGCAGGCCGAGATAGGCCAGCGCGGTGATGAGAGCGCAGAAGGCGAACTCCCAGACACCGAAGCCTCCGCTCAGATAGGCGGCCCCAGCTCCAGCGAGGAAGATGGCGCTGAACCGCTGCCGGGCGGGTTCGCGAAGCAGGGAGCCAAGCGCGATGAGCAGGCCGGCGACGCCCAGAGGCGCGATCCACTGAAGGACAGGAAGGGTTTCGACTGACGGCATGACGATCTCGCTCCGCGACGCCTTACGCGTCGGGACCCTCGCTATCCGCTGGGGGCTAAGGTGCGTGAGATGGCTGGCGGCCAATCATCGTCGAATTCTGGTCACGCAGGAGGGTGGGACTTGACCGGGGACCGCTGTGAGACGGTGAGTGGTTCATGCACCGCGTCGCGATCCTGGGGTTGAACGATGTCTCGCCGGGGGACCTGGCGATCCCCTGGGAGGTGTTCTCCCGCGCCAGGGACAAGGATGGTTCGCCCGCCTACGACGTGCAGGTCTGCGGAGAGGCGCCAGAGGTCTGCGCGGGCGCCTTCCGGCTCAGGGCGCCTGGGACCCTGGCTGACGCGGCGTTCGCCGACACTGTGATCGTGCCGGGACGAAGCGACGCGACGGCGCCTATCGCCGAGATCGTCCTCGAGTCCATCCGCGACGCGCACACCCGGGGGGCGCGGGTGGCGTCGATCTGTTCTGGGGCCTTCGTGCTGGCCGCCGCCGGGCTTCTGGACGGACGGCGGGCGACAACCCATTGGCTGGCCGCGCCCGCACTTGCCGCCGCCTACCCATCCGTGAGGGTGGATCCGGGGGTGCTGTTCGTGGACGAAGGCGACGTCCTCACATCCGCGGGCGCGTCGGCTGGGCTGGACCTGTGCTTGCACATGGTTCGCAGCGACCATGGCCAGGCGGTCGCTGCGGAGGCGGCGCGGGTAGCCGTGGCGCCCCTGGATCGCGCAGGCGGCCAGGCCCAGTTCATTCGCCGCGAGCCACCAGCCTCAACCGCCAGCCTGGCGCCGCTTCTGGAATGGATGACTGGCCACCTCGAAGAGCGCATCACCTTGGACGAACTGGCGGGCCGGGCAGCGGCGAGCCCGCGCACCCTGACCCGTCGGTTTCGCGCCCAGACCGGGCTCTCGCCGCTGCAGTGGCTGCTGTTGGCGCGCGTGCGCCGGGCGCAGGAACTGCTGGAGACCACCTCGCTGCCGATCGAGTTGGTCGCCTTCCAGTCGGGATTTGAGAACGCGAGCGCGATGCGTGAACGGTTCCGGCGCATGGTGGGCGTCAGTCCACTCGCCTATCGCGGCGCCTTCAACTCGGCATCGTGCGAGGATGCTTCCTGAGGACCGGGAGAATCTCACGCCCCGGCGGGGCGGCGCGCCCGTCCGCCGTCTACGGATCGACCGGCGCGCCAGCCTCACGATAGATCTTGCCGGCCTTCATCACGAACTTCACGCGTTCGAGTGTCGTGACGTCCTTCGTCGGATCCCCCTCGACGGCGATGATATCGGCGTAACCGCCCGGAGCGATCTCCCCGAGGCCCTGGCCGATCGGGCCAAGCACCCGCGCCGCAGTCGACGTGGCCGCCTGGATGGCCTGCATCGGGGTCATCCTCCACTCGACCATCTTGGCGAACTGCCGCGCGTTGTCGCCGTGTGGATAGACTCCCGCGTCCGTGCCGAAGGTCATGATCACTCCGGCCTGCGCCGCCCGACGGAAGGTCTCGCGCTGCTTGCGCCCCACCGCCCGTTCCTTGGCGAGGCTCTCTGGCAACATCCCCACCCTGGGGCCTTCGGCGAGGATGTAGTCGTCATTGTAGATGTCCATGTCGAACACCGCCCCGTGCGCCTTGGCCAGGCGGATGCTCTCGTCATCGGCCAGGCTCGCGTGCTCGATGGTGTCGACTCCGGCGCGGATGGCGTCATTGATGCCGGCGGTTCCATGCGCGTGAGCCGCGACCTTGAGGCCGAGCATGTGCGCCTCGTCGACGGCGGCCTTCATTTCTTCGTAGGTCATCTGCTGGGCGCCCACGCTGTCGCCCTTGGAGAGGACGCCGCCGGTTGCGCAGAGCTTGATGAGGTCGGCGCCGTACTTGTGGTTCTCGCGCACCTTGTGTCGAACGGCCTCCGGGCCATCCGCCACGCCCTCGCCGACGGCATGATAGGCGTAAGGGAGGAGGTTCTCGTCGCAGTGGCCCCCAGTCGCCCCGATGAGAGGGCCGGAGACGAACATCCTCGGACCTTCGATCTCGCCCTCGGCAATGGCGTCGCGCAGATCCACATCCGCGAATCCATCGGCGCCGACGTTCCTGACCGTGGTGAACCCGGCCTGCAGCGTCCTGCGGGCGTTGGCCACACCGTCGATGGCCTGACGAGGAATGGAGACCGCCAGGCCCCGATAGCCTGAATCCTCCGGACGCGATGTCATGTGCGTATGCATGTCGATCAGCCCCGGTAGGATCGTTTCGCCGGCGAGATCGATGTGTCGGGCGCCGCTGGGTGCGGGGACAGCGGCGGCGGTTCCCACTGCGGTCACCTTGTCGTCCTGGACGATGACCGCGGCTCCTTCAATCACGCGCCCCGACACCGGGTCCACCATGCGTGCAGCAGTGATGTAGATCGTCTCCGCCTGCGCGGCCGATCCCATCAGGCCAGCCAGGCACAGGCTGGCGGCGACAGTCCAAATCTTCATGAGCGTCCCGGAAGTTCCCCACTATCTGCGGGAGCTAATCCGGACGGGGCGCAGGGTCAAACGTGCCGGGCGCTGGATGCTATTCGATCGCCAGGATCTCCGCCTCGCCGCCGGTCACGCTTGCCGTATCGCCCACGACCTTGCCGGAGAGGGCTCTCGCCAAGGGCGAGACATAGGAGATCCGCCCTTCCTTGGGATCGGCCTCGTCCTCGCCGACGATGCGAAAGCGCTGGACGCGGCCATCCTCGCGCTCGATCGTGACCGTGCAGCCGAAGGCGACGCTGTCATGATCCTCCGGCGGATGTTGGAGCTGGGCCGAAGCGCGGCGGGCCGACCAGTAGCGCAGGTCCCGGGTCGCCCGGGCCATGGCGGTGCGATCAGCGCTCACGTCGCCTTTCGCCTGCGCCGCCGCATAGGCGGCGCGCGCCTCGGCCAGGTCGGCCTCGATCGCTGCGAGGCCCTCTGGTGTGACGAGGTTGGGGTGAGGGGAGATCGGGCGGTCGGGAAGATCGGCCGCGGCGGCTTCGAGATCTTCCTCTCGGGTGAAGGCGACGCTCATGGGACGGCTTTCTTGGAGCTTGATCGTACACGACAGCGACGGTCATGATGCCCTGATGATCAGGATCTGGGGCCGACGCAATTCACTCAATGTGCAGAAGGTCATGTGGCTGCTTGGCGAACTGCGCATTGAGCACGAACACGTTCCCGCCGGCGGACCATTTGGCATGCTGTCGGAGCCGCAGTTTGGCGCCCTCAATCCCAATCGCCTGGTTCCCGTCTTGCAGGACGAGAATGGTTCAATCTGGGAGTCGCACGCCATCCTCCGATACCTCGCCGCCCGCCATGGAAACGTCGGCTGGTGGCCCGAGGACCCGTTCGAGCGTTCGCTGGCCGATCGCTGGATGGACTGGTGTCAGAGCGCCTGGCAGCCGGCGTTCATCGGCGGCGTCTTCTGGGGCTACTGGCGCACGCCGGAACCAGAGCGTGATCTGGTTGCGATCGAGCGGGCCGTGGACGAGTGCGCGCGACTGATCAGTCTGCTGGATGAGGCGCTGGCCGGGCGGCCGTTCCTGACAGGCCAGCAGCTTTCCCTTGCGGACATCCCGGCAGGAGCTTCGATGTACCGCTATTTCGCGCTCCCCATTCGCCGACCGAGCGTTCCTCACGTGGAAGCCTGGCATGCGCGCCTGCGCGAGCGCGCTCCTTACCGCACACATGTCGAGATCCCCTTCGACGACCTCAAGGCGCGTCTGGCCTTCTGAAAATGGAAGCGATGGACGCCTGGCTGGATCTCGCCGAACGCGCCTGCGCCCTGGGCGGACTCGCGCGTGAAGGTCTCGCCGTCGAGGCGGTGGGTCACGGTAAGTCGGGCGCTCAGGTCCTGCGGCTCGACGGCTCTGCGCCGGCGATCCTCAAAGCCGTACCGGCCACAGACGATGTGGCTGTGGCGAACCTTGCGCGCGAGGCGCAAGCCATGGCCTGGCTGGCCGGACGGGCGCGGACGCCAACGACATATTGGTCCGGCGAACTCGAGGGATGGCGCGTCCTGCTGACTGAGCGCCTTCCTGGGCGACCGGCGTCGCACATTCCCGCGGCGGAGGCGGAGCGCGCGTTGGCCCGCGTCGCCGGCGCGCTCGCCGCGCTCCATGCGAAACCCCTGGCCGACTGCCCGTTCGACCAACGGCTGTCGGTGAAGCTCGCGGCCGCCCGCGAGCGACTCGACGCGGGCCTAGTCACGCCAGACGACTTTGACGACCGAAATCGGGGCCAGGACCCGAAGGACATGTTCCGACGGCTCGAGGCGCGGATCCCGCTGAGCGAGGATCTGGTCCTCACTCATGGTGACGCATGCCTGCCCAACTTCATCGTGCCGTCGAAGGGCGAGGTGGGGTTCGTGGACCTCGCCCTCTTGGGCATCGCCGACCGTTGGCACGATCTGGCGCTCTTCCTGCGGTCGGCCGCGCACAACTTTCCGCAGGTCGACGCCGTCGCGATCCTCAAGGCCAGCTATCCGCTGGCCCGCATCGACCAGCGCCGGCGGGAGTTCTACCGGCGCCTGGACGAGTTTGCCTGAGAGCGCCGTCCGCCCAAGTGGGAACTGGTTGGGCGATCAGGCGGCGCTCAAGCTTTTGAATCTAGAGCAAATTATCCCCGTTCAGACTGTTCCGTCTGAACGGGGTTTGCTCTAGGCCTCAGAACCGCTCGCCCACCATCTCCTCGCTCTTGGCCCAAAGCGCCTTGGCGTGCTCCAGATCGAGGGCGTAGGGGCGGACGCCGCCCATGAGGAGGTTGTCGGCATCGACCACCTCGCCGACGTGGCAGTCCTCGCAATAGCGTCCGCCCACGTCTTCGGCTGGCGCCACGCATGCCGCCCACACGGAGGTGGCGGCTCCCTGCGGAATGGACTTCCACTGGAATGCCTCCACGCCGCCGGGGCGCGCAGTATTGATGTTGTCGATCATCCGCTGGATCACCTCCGGGGTCATGTAGCGCCCCAGTTCGGTCTGGATGCCACCAGGATGGACGGCGGCGGCGCGGACCCCGCGCCCGCGGTGGCGGCGGTCGAACTCGACCGCGAACAGGACATTGGCTGTCTTGGAGCGACCGTAGGCGGCGAACTCGTCGTACGGCGTGTGCTCGAAGTTGGGGTCGTTCAGGTCGACATCGGAGAAACGGTGGCCGGAGGAGGAGAGATTCACGAGCCTTCCGCCGTCCTTCAGCAGGCTGGCGATGCGGTTGACGAAGGTGAAGTGGCCAAGGTGGTTCGTGCCGAACTGCGTCTCGAAACCATCGGTTGTGACGCCCTTGGGGCAGGCCATCACCCCGGCGTTGGCGATGATGACATCAAACGGCCGGCCGTCAGCGACGAGGGCGTCGGCGCAGGCGCGCACGCTGGCGAGGTTGGCCAGGTCGAGCTTCACCAGTTCCAATCCGCCTCCATTCGCGGCCTGTGCGCGCACGTCCTGGGTCGCGCGTTCCGCCTTGGCGAGGTCACGCGCCGCGCCGGTCACCTGCGCCCCATGGGCGGCGAGTGCGCGGGCGGTCTCCACCCCGAGTCCGGCGGACGCGCCGGTGACGAGGACCCGCTTGCCGGACAGGTCCACGCCTTTCAGGACATCGTCGGTGGTCGATTGAGCTCCGAATTGTGCAGTCATGACTGGTCTCCTGACATGGGGGGTCCGGCGCGCCCTGCGCGAGCCAGGTCGGTTGCGCCGAGCCGGCGCGGTTCCTATAAACGGAGGGCGTCTCCGGTTTAATATGGAGGCAGCCTCCGTTTTGCAAGGGCCGTGTGTTTGAGCGCCGACGAATCCCGGCAGGAGACTGAACCGTCCCCGCGGCGGCCGCGCGCCGACAGCGCGCGCAACCGTGAGCGGCTGATCGAGGCTGCCCGCGCGGTGTTCGCCAAGGAGGGTGCGGAGGCGAGCCTGGAGGAGATCGCCCGCTCGGCCCAGGTCGGGATCGGCACCCTGTACCGGCACTTTCCCTCGCGCCTCGACCTGCTGGAGGCCGTGTACCGTCGCGAGGTGGGCCAGCTTGCAGAAGCGGCGCCGCGGCTTCTCGCCGAACGCCCGCCGTTCGAAGCGCTGCGCGAGTGGATGCGCCTCTCGATCGACTATCTCGCGGCCAAACGCGTGATCGCGCCGGCCCTGGCTGCGAGCGCCGGCGCGCCGCAGATCTATGCGACGTCGGGAGGGCTCATAACCGGAGCCATGACGCAGCTGGTGGAGCGCGCGGTGGAGAGGGGCGAGATCAGGTCGGACGTCGACGCTGGCGATCTCCTCCGGGCGATGGTCGGTCTGTCGTACGGCTACACGGAGCCCGGTTGGGAGGCGAGCGCACGCCGCCTCGTTGACATCCTCATGGACGGCCTGCGCCCGCAGGACGGGTGACGGGCTCTGGCGCCCGCCCGGACCTTGCTCCCGCGCGCTCCAACCGCCGCAGGATCCAGAGCCGCATCGGCCAGCCCACGAGAAAGAGGCCGGCGATCGCAAGGGGAACGAGTCCGGGCGGCGGGTTGCGCAGACCGCTCACCAACCAAAGGAAGAGGGGCGGAGTGAGCAGGATCAGGAGGAAGCCGAAGACCCTCGCCGGCCTGCCCACTTCGGGCGCCACCTTGTCGGCGACCAGGGCCGCGTAGCCCCATAGGGCGGCGAGGGCGACGCCGATGGCCACGACAAAGGCGGAGTAGACCTCCATGGCCGGCTGGATCGGGCCGCCGCCGTGGACCAGGTGGGTCACCGCCGGCACTAGGCCTACGAGAGCGAGGAAGAGGAGGTTCAACACGGTGATCGGCGGATCAGCTTCGACGATCATCGCGAAGAAGCGACGATGCGCGAGCCAGTAGACCCCGATCACCAGGAAGCTGAGGGCGTAGGCGTCCAGCTGAGGGGCGAGGGTGCGCCAGATGTCGGCGGCGGTGGTCCAGGTCGCGGGCCCGCGCAACTCCAGCGCAAGCAGGGTGATCGAGATGGCGAAAACCCCATCCGACAGCATGATCACACGATCGAACCAGTGCCGACGCACCCGCCGCTCCAGCGGCTCGACCGTGTCCAGAGATTCTGGCTCGCCAGCCATCGAGGCCGTCAGCCGAATCCGCGGTCGACCAGCCAGTCGCCGAGCAGGTCGATCCACCGGTCGACGGGAAGCCCTTGGCGAACCATGCCGAAACCGTGCGCGCCCCGGGCGTATATGTGCAGCTCGGCCGAGCGTTCGGCGTCGGTCCAGTCCATGTAGAGCTGCTCTACCATGCGGAAGAGCAGACGATCGTCGTGGGCGATGACGGTGAAGAGCGGCGGCGCGTCGGCCGGCACGGGGCGATCGCGCGTGTCGCCGCCATAGATCGCCGCCAGGAAGGCGGGTGGCGGACCCTGCGGATCCATCGCGACGTCCGTGACAAGGAAGGCGCCGGCTGAAAAGCCGATCAGGCCGATGCGCTGCGCGTCGATGCCGAAGTCGTGGCTCCTCTCCCGTGCGATCGCCAACGCCCGGCGCCCGTCATCAGCGGCGATCTCCCGCGCCAGCAGCAGGGTCTCGTCGCGCATGAGCTGGTCCATCTTGCGCGGCGCCTTTGCGGCGGGGCGGGGATCCGAGAGCTGTTTTTGCATCGCCGCCGAAGCCCGGGCGAACTCGATCGGATCGGCGGGCGTCGCCGAGACGCGGTATTTCAACAGGAAGGCCGTGAAGCCCCGCCGGGCGAACCACTCCGCCACGTCGATCCCTTCGTGCTCCCAGGCCAGGATGCGCCATCCGCCTCCCGGACAGACCACCACGCCGCAGCCGTTGGACGTCCCGGGCTCCGGCGTGAAGACGGTCAGGGTCGGTTCCGAGACATTGCGCAGCATGGTCGTGCCCGCCGCCACGCCCTCGGGCGGGCTGAACGTCTGTTCCGGTCCGACACCGGGAAGGGACCGGGCCGGCGGTTGCGGCCACAGTGTTATGACTTCGCGCGCCAGCGGCCCGCTGCTGCGGACGTCGTCGGCCATGACGGCTCCTCCCGATGTTTCCTCGCAACCACCATCCGTCGCGACGAGGCGGCCGTCAAAGGTCAGGCGGCGATGAATTCGTGGAGGACGGCGATCGGGGCAAGGGCGGTCCAGCCGCAGAAGTCCGGCCGGGCGACCCGGCCAGGGGCAAGGGAGTCGGGCGAATAGTTCTCCCAGAACGTGCCGGTGGCCTCGAAGACCTGCGCCACCGCCCAGTAGTAGGCGCGAGCGAGCCGCCGCGCGGTCGCTTCCGCGCCGCATCGGCGAAGCCCGCGCAGGAGCATGTAGTTCGTCGGCGCCCACACCCCGCCCATCCAGTAGTCGCCACGGGGCGAGAAGCCAGCCTGATCCGCGGGCCAGGCGGGAACCGGGATGCGTCTCCAGAATTCGGCCGGATCCATCAGACGGGCGATCAAGCGCCGCGCTCGCTCAGGCGGCGCGACGCCGGCCAGCAGGGTCCAGAACATGCCGATGTGCTTGCGCCGGATCGGCTCGCCATAGGCCAGATCATAGTAGAAGCCGTCCGCCTCGCTCCAGCAGTGGGCGTTGATCGCGCGGGCGATGTCGGCGCGACCGACGCGCCAGCGCGCGGCGTCGTGTTTTCGACCGACGATGCGCGCGATCTGCGCGAGTTGGTCGGCGAACAGGGCCATCTGGGCCGAGAAGTCGACGCTGCGCCCCTGCCGGTTCCACTTGGAGCTCAGGAGGTCGTAGTTGAAGACCTGAGGATAGAGGTTGTGCAGCGGTATCCCGCGCCCATCGTCTCGCCAACCGTCTGGATAGCGTGGGATGTTATCCATTCCCGAGCCGAACGCGTCGCTGAAGAACAGGCCGTCGTCGCACCGATAACGTGCGGCGATGAAGTCGTAGAAGCGCGTGAGCTTTGGATAGACGAGCGCGAGGCGATCGACATCGGGTGTCCGGTTGAAGAGTTCCAGTTCGGCGAACGCAAGCAGGGGCGGGTTGATGCTGACCGGATGGTCCTTGGGCCAGAACGGGCGCCCTTGCGCGTCGTACTCGCGGCAGATGAAACCGTCGGCGTCCTGTCGCTCGTAGAAATTGTCGAGCGCCGGGCGGATAGGCAACTCCTCGGGATGGTATTTGGCGTAGGCGGCGATGAAGCAGGTGTCCCACAGAAAGATGTGGCTGCTGAAGGC
>DASXGQ010000195.1:0-30318 GCA_036488995.1 Caulobacteraceae bacterium | reverse complement strand
ATGACGGCGGTGGCGCCGTTCACGTCGTAGAGGACTTCGGGATCGTCGATCTTCGTCTGGACGGTCATGAGCTCACGCCTCCCGTGGCTTCGATCTCGTTCTGCGTCTCACCCAGCTCCGCCAGCACCTCTTCCGTATGGGCGCCGATCTGCGGCGGCTCCCTCTGGATCGAGGCCGGCGTGCGGGAGAAGCGGATGCCCGGCTTGAGAGCCCGATAGCGCCCCTCCCCGGGAATTTCGCGCTCCTCGATCAGCGTCTGGCTGAGCTGGGGATCGGTGAGGATGTCGCGCGCCTTGTTCACGATCATGGCCGGCACCGACGCCTGGTGGCAAAGCTCCAGCCATTCTGCGGTCGTCCGCGTGGCGGCGGCCTCCGACAGCATCGCATTGTAGACGGCGACCTTCCCGGCGGCGCCCTCGGCGTTGACGAACCGCTCGCTTTCATAGGCCCCCGGGATGCCGCCGAGTTCGAAGAAGCGGGCGGCCTGCTCGCGATTGGCGGGCATCACCCAGATGTGCCCGTCCTTGGTCTTCAGAGGCCTGCGATAGGGCGTGATGGTCGTCGTCATGCCGAAGGACCCGGTCGCAGGGACATAGGTCTCGCCGTAGAGGTGCTCGGCCATCAGGAAACCGGTGAAGGTTTCCAGCATCGGGACGCAGACATATTGACCCTCCCCGGTCCGCTCCTTGTGCCGAAGCGCGCCCAGGGTGGCGATGGTGGCGAAGAGGCCGCAGGTCTTGTCGGCGATGATCGAGGGGATGAACTGGAGCGGCGCCTCCGGATCGACAAGCTGGGCAAGGCCTGCCGCGCCGCTCGCCGACTGGATCAGGTCGTCGAAGGCCTGGCGTCCGGCATAAGGGCCCTCCGGGGCGTAGCCCATGGCCTCGATGTAGACGATGTCCGGCTTGATCTGACGAACGGACTCGTAGTCGAAGCCGAGCCGCGCGACGGCGTCCGGGCGCATGTTGTGGATGAAGATGTCCCCCGTCCGGATGAGCTTGCGCAAGGCGCGCCGGCCCGGCTCGCTTTTCAGATCGAGCGCCACCGAGCGCTTGTTCCGGTTCAGCGCGACGAAGATCGGCCCCATGGACTTGGTCCGGGGCGCCTTGCCCGAGCCGCGCTGACGATCTCCGGACGGTTCTTCGACCTTGATCACGTCGGCGCCCATGTCGCCCAGGTGCTGGGTCGCGTAGGGGCCAAGGACGAACTGGGTCAGGTCGACCACCCGCACCCCGTCCAGCGGACCCTTCCGCCGCGGCTCGCCGCTGCCGTCCATACGCATCCTCCCGGGCCTTACCGGGGGCTATTGAGAGGCTCGCGCAACGGAACGCAAGCTCGGGGGCGCTGCGCCCTTTGACTTGAGACCAGCGCAAGGGTCCTATCGGCGGGGCACAAGAGCGGAGGAAACGAACGTGGCGGGACAACTGATCGAGACGTTCGAGAGCGGCGTCGCGACCCTGACCATGAACCGGCCCGAGGCGCGCAATGCGCTCACGACCGAGATGCAGGCGGGACTCTCGGAGGCCCTGCCGCGGCTGGCGGCGGATCGCAATGTACGGGCGGTGGTCGTGACGGGCGCGGGCGACGCCTTCTGCGCGGGCGGCGACGTCAAAGGGTTCGCCGAGCGCACGAGCCGCCCGGGCGGGGGCGACGGCGCCAACGAACTCGACGTCGAGCAGCGGGCCTATGGCCTTCGCGCCAGCACCGAGGTCTGTCGCTTGCTTCACGAAATGCCCAAGCCGACGCTGGCGGTCATTCCGGGGCCCGCGGCGGGCGCAGGCCTGTCGATCGCCCTGGCCTGCGATCTTCGCATTGCTGCCGCCGATGCCAAGCTGACCACGGCCTTCTCCAAGGTCGGCCTGGCCGGCGACTACGGCGGCAGCTACTTCCTCAGCCACCTCGTGGGCGGCGCCAAGGCGCGCGAACTCTACTTCACCGCCGATGTCATCAGCGGCGAAGAAGCGCTGCGCCTGGGGATCGTCAACCGCGTCGCCGCCCGAGAAGACATCGAAGCGGCCGGCAAGGCCTGGGCGCTGGAGCTTGCCGCCCTGCCGACCCTGGCCATCGGCTACATGAAGCGGAACCTCAACGCCGCCGAGACCGGCACGCTGTCGGAAGTCCTCGACATCGAGTCCTTCAACATGGTCCGCACCATGACGACCGCTGACCACCGCGACGCCTCGGCCGCCTTCGTCGCCAAGCGCAAGCCGGTCTTCCAGGGAAGGTAGCGCGGAGCACTCACCAGCCGCCGCAATCAGACGTTAGGACGAGCGCGGGAGCGAACGAGGGCAACGCCGGCCGTGCAGATTCTGACCCACAACGCCAACCTCGAAGCGGCGGCGCACGTGGTGCAGCTGTCCCTTGCGCCAGTGTTCCTCCTCTCTGGCACGGCCGCCCTGCTCAGCGTTTTCGCCGGCCGCCTGAGTCGCGTCGGCGATCAGGCCGACACCACAGCCAGCGAGCCGGTTGACGCTGAAGGCCGCGAGGATCGCCTGCAGATGTTGCGCTGGCGAACCCGGGCCCTGGACCTGGCGGTGGTGCTCGCCGCAATTGGCGGGGTCGCCACCTGCGCGACGGTCCTGCTGCTGTTTCTGGGCGAGGTGCTGGGCAAAAACGCTGCGAGCATCCTCTTCTTCACCTTCGGCGGCGCGATCGTCCTGATCATGGGTTCGTTGGCTGCGTTCGTGGTGGAAATGTTGTTCGCCGCCCACGATGTCCGCCGCGTCGTCGACCGCGGCGTCGCAGAGTCCGGCGAAGCACCCGGTCGGGGGGATTGAACTCGCTAGGGGGCTCATCGACTGTCGGCGCGGCAAGCTTGAGCGAGGGGCGAAATGAGGCCGAGATCGGCGGCGATGGTGCTTGGACTCTCGGCAGTCATGGCCGCTCCGGGATTGGCGACAGCTCAGTCGAGTGAGGCTCCGACAAGCCAGAGCGGAGTGCAGGCGGTGCTCGCCTGCCAGTCGGTGAGGGGCGACAAGGCGCAGCTGGCCTGCTTCCGACGGGCGGCGAAGCTCCTTGCGGAGGTGCGTTCGGCAGAGCCGTCGTCCACCCAGACCACCGAAGCCCCGGCGCCTCGCCCGTTCGGCGAGCCGCCGCCCCGCGTGCATCGAGACCGGCCAGCTGATGACCGCAGCGCGGTGCTCGTCGTCCGCTCCATCGGCGACCTGGGCGACGGACGGGCGATCCTCAATCTGGCCGACGGGTCGAACTGGGTCGAGACCGAGGCCGAGCCGATCGCCAGCGCGGTGAAACCCGGCGACAGCGTTCATCTCGAAAAGGGCGCGCTGGGCGGCTACCTGCTCGTCCTGCCGCACCGCTCGGCGATCCGCATCCGCCGCCTACGGACGGAATAGACGGCCGTCCCTCCCCTTCTGGGGAGGGTGGCTCGACGCGAAGCGTCGAGACGGGTGGGGAACCTTGGGGAAGGACACCGGCCGTGCGGGATGATCCACACTTCCCCACCCGTCGCGCCTTTGGCGCGACACCCTCCCCGGAAGGGGAGGGATGGAGTTCGTGGTCGTCAGAGGCCGTCGAACTGGCCGCCCGGGTCGTTCTTATCGGGAGCCCCCAGCAGCGCGAAGGTCGGCCTACCGCCCTTCTTGTAGACAACGCCGCCCTTCATGACGAAGTCGACGTGCTCGAGGCGGGTGACGTCGTCGAGCGGGTTGCCCGCCACGGCGATGATATCCGCATAGCGGCCCGGCTGGACCGAGCCGATGTCTGGCGTGTCGCCGATCAGGTCGGCGGCGCTGGAGGTCGCCGCCTGGATGGCGGCCATGGGGGTCATGCCGCCGAACTTCACCATCAGGGCGAACTCCTTGGCGTTCTCGCCATGCGGGACGAGGCTCTCGTCGGTGCCGAAGGCGATCTTCACTCCAGCCTTCACCGCCTTGGCGAAGTTGGCCTGCATGGTGGGCACCACGGCGATCGCCTTGGCGGCCGCCGTCGGGGGCAGGCGCTCGGGGTGCTCGCGGGCCGTCTCGAGCACGCGCTCGCCGATGAGCATGGTGGGCACGAGATAGGTCCCGTGCTCCCTCATCAGCCGATAGCTCTCATCGTCGGCGAACGAGCCGTGCTCCACCGAATCGATCCCAAGCGCGACGGCGTGGTTGATCGCCTCCGTTCCATGGATGTGGGCGGCGACCTTCATGTGCAGGGCGTGCGCCGTATCGACCACCGCCTTGATCTCGTCATCGGCCATCAGCTGCAGGCTGGGATCGTCCCCGATCGAAAGCACGCCGCCTGACGGCATGATCTTGATCAGATCTGCGCCCCGCCGGTGGTAGTCGCGCACCGCATGGCGGGCGGCTTCGGGGCTGTCGATGGTCACCTCGCTCCAGTGCGGGTGAGACAGATCGGGGTCGAGGCCGTCAGCAGGGTCGTTGTGGCCGCCCGTCGGGCCAAGCGGGGCGCCGGCGACCCACATCCGCGGACCGGGGAGGGTCCCCGCCGCGATCGCCCGCTTGAGCGCGATGACAAGGTCGGTGTCGCCGCCCACATCGCGCACGCTGGTGAAGCCGGCCTCCAGCGTGTTCCGCACATAGCGGGTGGAGAGATACGCCTTGTCCTCGACCGTGCGCGTCACGGCCTCGTGCACCGTGTCGCCGCCGTCCGACTGGCTGGTGATGTGGACGTGGCAGTCGATCAGGCCAGGCAGGACCGTTGCGTTGGAGAGATCGATCACACGCGCGCCGGCCGGATCCACGAAGCCGTCCTGCACGCCGGTGATCCGGTCATCGTGGATCAGGATCGAAACCTGGTTGCGCGGAGCCTTCGAGACTCCGTCGATCAACCGGCCGGCGTGGATCACGATGTCATCGGCGCTTGCCGAGGCGGCCGCAGCCAGGGCGGCGAGGCCGGCGCCGAGCGCCAGCAGGGTTCGGGAGGTCGTCATTCTGTCATTTCCGTTGGGGGGATTGGGGAGCGCCGCCCGAGCCCCAGCGCAGGCGGCCAGAGGCGGCGGCGTCAGTCGCCCTTCAGGTACTTGTCGAACCAGACGATGGTCCGCTCGAGGGAGTCGATCTGGTTCTCGCGCTTGACGAACCCGTGTCCCTCGTTCGGGTAGAAGCGGACGTCGACGGTGCGTCCGTCCTTCTTCAACAGGTCGACGATCTGCAGCGCCTGGGTGCGGGGCACACGGATGTCGTTGTCCCCCTGCAGCACGAGCAGGGGCGCGGACAGGTGATGGATGTAGGTCAGCGGGCTCGAGGCGTCGTAGACCGCCTTGTCCTTCACCGGATCGCCGATCAGCCCGATCTGGTACTGCTGCAGGGTCGGCGCCTCGGTCCGGTACATGTGGAACCAGTCGATGATGCCGTACTCCTCGACGGCGGCGCGCCACAGGTCCGGCGTCTTAGCCGTGGCCATGAGGGTCATGTACCCCCCATACGAGCCCCCGGTGATCCCCACCCGGTGCGGATCGACATAGCCCGTGGCGACCAGGAACTTCACGCCGGCGACCTCGTCCTCGAGATCGCCTCCGCCCAGGTCCTTGCGGTTGGCTTCTTCGAAGGCGCGGCCATAGCCCGTCGACCCCCGCGGGTTGGGCGCGAGGACGAAATAACCGCGGGAGGCGAGCGCCGCCGCCGTGCGGTTGAACGTGTCGAGCGTCTGTCCCGTCGGCCCACCGTGCGGCAGGATCACCGCCGGAGCCTTGCCGTCGCGCGGCGCGTTGAAGGGGGCCCAGAAGAAGGCCGAGATCACCGTCCCGTCGGCGCTTGGATAGTGCACGATCTGCGAGGCCGGCAGGCGGGCGGGATCGATGCTCGCCAGGCCCAGCCGCGTGATTGGCGCGGTCCGGCTGGTCGCCAGATCCTGCACCCAGATGTCTGGGGGGGTGGTGGACGATTGGTGGATGTACAGCAGCCGAGTCCCGTCGGGAGAGATGCTCGTCCCCAGGGTCTGTGCTTCGCGGTCGACCCCCGGCTCGTCTCCCAGTCGGTGCGGCGCGCCGCCGGCGGCCGCGACGGCGTAGAGACTCACGCGCCCGTCGACATTGTCGGCGAAGGTCACCGTCTGTCCCGAGGGAGAGAAGTGGCCTGCCTCCTGCTCCCAAGCGTCCTTCATCAGCAGGCGGGGCTCGCCGCCTGAATACGGGATCAGGGCCGCTTGACGGTTCCCGGCCGGCGTCTCGACCGTGGCCGCGACCCACGCGCTGTCCGGGCTCGCTCCGGACGCCATGATGAATCCGTGTTCGGCGGTCAGGGCCCTGGTCGCGCCGGTCGCGACGTCGATCACGAAGATCTGGCTCTCCGTGCCCTTGAAGTTCGTGCGGTTGGCGATCAGTTCACGGCCCCCCCGCGCCCAGGCGACGATCGTCCACTGATGATCGGGCGCGGCCTCGTGAGTCAGGACCCGCACCTGTCGACCAGCGAGGTCGAGGACGGCGATGTCGGTCGAGGGGGCCGTCTTTGGCCTGCGGTCGAACGCCAGCAGCTTGCCGTCCGGCGAGAAGACGGCGTGCGTCTCCGTGACTTCGGGCGTGGATGTCAGATCCACGGTCGGCCCGCCGGCGATGGGGACGGCGTACAGGTCGTACATCTCGTCGCCCGCGTGATCGGACTCGAAGACCGCAAGGGCGCCGTCGGGCGAAACCGCGATCCCGGACTGGCGATCGTCAGACTGGGTGAGCTGCTCGGGAAAGCCGCTCGCCGACGACACCTTCCAGAGGTTGAAGCGTCCGGTGAGGTTGGTCGAGAAGACGACGTTGCGCCCATCCGGCGTCCAGGCCGCGTCCACCACGCTTCGGATGTAGAAGAGGTCGGGGACCGGGACCGGCGCGGTCTTCGGCCCGGACGCCGCTTCGATGCTGGCCGGGCTGGTGACCTCCCGCGGCGGAAGATCCTTCGTCACGGGCGCAGCCCAGGCCGCAGCCGAGGTCAGGCTCGTGGCCGCCAACAAGCCGATTAGGCGCTTCATCCGCCCTCCCCCACTTTCTCTGTCGTTTCCGGCGGTCGAGCCGCGACGGCTGATTAACGAAGGATTTCGCCCGCCGCGACCCAGGCCGCGCCCTCGCGCTCGTCGGACGGGCCCGCATGCTCGCTGTACTTCGGCGCCTGACGGGCGTGCGAAGCCTGCTCGTAGGCGTAGCCATAGGCGAGCAAGCGCGCCTCGCTCCAGGCCGGGCCGATGAACGAGAGGCCGACCGGCAGGCCGTCCACCAGCCCCATCGGCGCCGTCAGGTGCGGATAACCGGCGATGGCCGGCGGCGCGCCAGCGCCGCCACCGACGAAGCGGTCACCCAGCACCGGATCAATCAGCCAGGACGGCCCGAGCGTGGGCGCCACGAGGGCGGTGACATTGTTGGCGGCCAACATCGCGTCGATGCCGTCGGGACCCGCAAGGCGATGGGCCTCGGCCTTGGCCTTCAAGTAGTCCGGGTCGTCGAGGCCCTTGGTGGCCTCCGACTGCTCGAAGAGTTCCTGGCCGAACAGCGCCAGCTCGCGGTCGGCATGAGCCTTATTGAACGCGATGAGGTCGGCCAGCGTCCGACTGGGGACCTGCTCGGGAGAAGTGGTCGCCAGGTACGCCGCCAGATCGACCTTGAGCTCTGTCTTCAGGATCGTCTGCTCGTACTCACGCAGCGGCCCGACGTCGGGCGCCTTGTCGATTTCCACCAAGGTCGCCCCAGCTGCGCGCAGGGCGGCCAGGGCGCGTTCGAACACGGCGTCGGTCTGGGGATGGAAGCCCGCGGCGAAACGCAGGACGCCGATCCGCGCCCCTTGCAGGGCATGCGGGTCCAGGGCGGCGACATAGTCGCTCTTGTGGGCGTCGGCCTGCGCCGTCGCCGGATCGGCCGGGTCGGAGCCGGCGATCACGCTCAGCAGCAGGGCGGCGTCGCGGACGCTGCGCGCCATGGGGCCCGCCGTGTCCTGGGTATGGCTGATGGGAACCACGTGGGTCCGCGAGACGAGGCCGACAGTGGGCTTCAACCCCACGAGGCCCGCGACCGCCGACGGACAGGTGACAGAGCCGTCGGTCTCCGTGCCGATCGCGGCAGCGGCGAGACTCGCGGCGGCCGCCGAGCCCGATCCTGAGCTCGATCCGCACGGCGAGCGATCGAGCGCATAGGGGTTGCGGGCCTGTCCGCCCACGCCGCTCCAGCCGCTGATCGAGTGGCTCGAGCGGAAGTTGGCCCACTCCGAGAGGTTGGTCTTGCCAAGGATGATCGCGCCGGCCGCGCGCAGACGCGCCACGAGCGGCGCGTCACGACCTTGCATATTGTGTTCGAGGGCAAGCGAGCCGGCGGTGGTCGCCATCGGGTCGGCGCTTTCGATGTTGTCCTTGATCAGGATCGGCACGCCGGCCAGCGGCCCCTGGGGTCGATGGGCGGCGCGCGCAGCGTCCGAGGCGCGCGCGTCGGCGAGCGCGCGAGGATTGATCATGATCACCGCCCGGAGCTTGGGATTCAGTGTTTCGATGCGGTGCGAATAGGCCTCCACGAGCTCGACCGAGGTGGTGCGGCCGGCGACCAGGTCTGCCTCCAGTTCGCCAATCGACTTCTCGGTCGGATCGTATGCGGCGTTCGCGGAAGCCGCGGTTCCCAGGATCGCCGCGAACACGAGTGCGGATGCGCAGAACTTCAAGGATTGCCCCCCTCTTCAGTCAGCGGAGATTAGCGACGAACGGACCGATGTGGTCATTGAGAAACTTCGCGTCGGCCGGATTGCTCGCTGCGCCGGCCGTGTGCCCCCACAGCGAGGGGATAGGCGCGAAGGTGACGGTGCGGATGAACTGCGCCTCGTACCTCGCATCCGAGATCGGAAAGTAGAGGTCGGTCTCGGACGGCATGTAGAGGACCGGGACGCGGATCGACTCCAGCGCCTTGCGGGTGTCGCCGTCGAAGCCCGGGGTGGTCCCGACGTCGTGGCGCTCCCAGGTGCGCATCTGCAAGATGAGGTTGTTGGCGTCGGCGCCCGGGATGAAGTTGTCGCGGAAGCGCGTCATCACGGTCTCGAAGGTGGTTCCCGGCGCCGCGTTCGACTTCCACAGCTCGTCGCGCCACCACTCCTGCGAGTAGAGCCAGCCGGCCCAGACCATGCCGAAGGCCGAAAGCCCGCGCTTCGGCTCGGTTGTGTAATCGCCGCCGGCAAAGTCCGGATCTGCCTGGATGGCCGCGATCTGACCTTCCAGCCGCACGATGCCGTGGGGCCAGGCGCGGGCGGTGGCGGCGGTCGCGACCACGCCGCTGACGAAGTCGGGATGGCTAACGGCCCACTGGAACGCCTGCTGGCCTCCCATGGAAAAGCCGACCACAGCCCTCAGATGCTTCACGCTGAGCTGTTCGGTCAGCAGGCGCCGTGTCGCCTCGACGTTGTCGCGGATCGTAGGGACGGGGAAGCGCGGCCCGTGAAAGGGTTCGGCCGTGTTGCTGGGCGAGGACGACTTGCCGTTGCCGAAGAGCTCGGTGGCGACGAGGAAGTACTTGGCCGGGTCGAGCGCCTTGTCCGGCCCGATCAGCCAGGCATAGCCCCCGCTGTCGGCCATGTAGTGCGAGGGCAGCAGCACGGCGTTGTCGCCGGCGGCGTTCAGCTTGCCCCAGGTGGCGTAGCGGACCTTGGCCTCGGGGAGCACGGCCCCGCTCTCGAGCCGAAAATCGTGGATCACGAACAAGCTTGGTTCTTCCTCTGACATCGCCGGAACGGCGAAGGTCATGAGCGCGCAGAGAACCAGGACGCCAAGGGCCAAGCCTCTCATGGCTTGGACGTAGAGGCGGCCGGATCGTATTGGGCGAACCAGGCGAGGACGGCGCTGGCCTTGGCGGCGGCGTGGCTGGGCCTAAGAGCCATGTCGTGGAAGGCCCCCGGCGTCTTGAGCAGGACGGTCGGCACGCCACGCAGGCGCAGGGCGTCGTAGTACTGCTCGGACTCCTCATCGGGAGTCCGCACGTCGCGGTCGCCGACGATCACCATGGTCGGCGTCGTCACATTGGCCACCAGCGAGAGCGGCGAGCGCTCCCAGTACCCCTGAGGATCCTCCCACGGCATCTTGCCGAACCAGTATTTCGCCATCCACGGATAGAGGTCGTTGGTCAGCACCTCGCTCGACCAGTTGATTACCGGCTTCTGGGCCACGGCGGCTCTGAAGCGGTGGGTCTTGCCGACGATCCAGGAGGTCAGCACGCCGCCGCCCGAGCCGCCGGTGACGAACAGGCGGTCCGGGTCGACGGAACCTTTGGCGATCGCCGCGTCGACCACGCTCATCAGGTCGTCGTAGTCGTGGCCGGGATAGGCGTGGTCGATCTCGTTGGCGAACTTGTCGCCATAGGAGGTCGAGCCCCGCGGGTTGGCGTAGACGACGACATAGCCGGCCGCAGCATAGAGCTGGTCGTCGGTGGCGAAGGTCGGGCCGTAGCTGGCGAAAGGACCGCCGTGGATCTCCAGGACCAGCGGATACTTGCGCGAGGGATCGAAGCCGGGTGGCGTGATCATCCAGGCGTCGATCGGCAGGCCGTCATAGGACGACTTCACGCCCAGATGCTCGAGCTTGCCCAGGGTCCGCGCGCCCAGCAGCCCTTCGTTGAGCGAGGTCAGGCGCCTGACCTTGCCGCCCGAGGCGATGGCGAGTTCGGGCGGCCGGTCCGGCGATCCCTGGGTGAAGGCCACCATGCCCCCCGGACCGACCGACCACTGGCCCCCGCTGTAGGGAAGATCGAGGCCGCCGCCTTCCAGGCCATCCGCCACGGTGGTCACGCCGCCGTCCAGGCCAAGACGGACGACCCGGGTCACGCCGTGATCGACATACTCGGCGAACACCGCCTTGCCGTCGGCTGACCAGCGCGGGCGGGAAAGCGTCCGGTCGAGGTCGCGAGCGAGCACCCGCGCGTTCGAGCCGTCGATGCCGGCGACGTAGACGTGCTGGTTCGTGTAGCCGCGATAGCGGTCGTCGTAGCCGACATAGGCGAAGGAACGCCCATCGGGCGATACGTCCGGCTCTGCGTCAGGCCCCTCCTGCGTTGTCAGCCGGCGCGCCTCGCCACCGGCGGCGGGGACCGCCCAGACAGCGCTCCGGAAATTCTGCAACTCCCAGTCCTTGCCGCGCCGGCTGGTGATCAGGATTGTGCGCCCATCGGAGGTCCAGGCGGGAGGACCGGACTCATCGCTGTCGCCGGAAGTCAGCTGGCGTGGCGCGCCGCCGTCGGCGCTGATCACCCAGAGATGGTTGCGGCCCTTCTCGAGGTCGCCGCGCCCGTCGGCACGATAGGACACTGAGGAGATGACCTTCAGCGGGCCCGACCAATGCGCCCCTTCCGGCTTCGCCAGCGGCGCGCCGAACGTCGGCTCGGCGGCCGGCTCGAGCATGGTGAAGGCGATCTGGCGACCGTCGGGCGACCAGGCGATTTCCTGAGGCGCGCGCGTCAGGGTGGCGAGCTTCGCGGTCTGCCCGGTCGCCATCCAGCGCACCATGAGTTGAGGCGGTCCATCGCCGTGCGCCGCGAGGAAGGCCAGCCGGGTCCCATCGGGCGACCAGCGCGGCTCGAATGCCTCCATATCGCCCACCGAAACAGGACTCTGGGCGCCGGTCTTCACATCGACCAGCCAGATCGACTGGAGGCCTTTGTCGACCATGATGTCGTTGCTGATCCGGACGTAAGCGACGACGCCGCCGTCCGGCCGCACCTGCGGATCGCTGGCGCGAGATAAACCGAACAGGTCGGCGGGCTTGAGCGGCTCGGCGTTTGCCGGGACGCCGAACGCGGCCGTGGCGAGCGCAAGGAAAGCAAGCGACGTCGACAACCTACGGGACATGAGGACTCCTACTCACAGGCGGCGAGGCAGGTGCTGAATTCAAAAAAGGGGGCCGGCGCGAACGCCGGCCCCGAGAGGGCCAAGGTTAGAACCTGGCCCGGAGGGTAAAGACAAACTGTTGACCGAGGTAGTTGTAGGTGGACAGAGCCGCCTGGTTGTTGAGCAAATAAGCGTTTGCCGGCGGACCCTGGTTAAAGAGGTCGTTGATGGTGATCAAGGCCGTTAGATTCTTGGTAATGTCGTAGGACACCGCGGTGTTCCACTGCCAGTAGGCGCCGGTGTGCTCGATTTGCTGAGCAGTCGGCGCCTGGGTGACGTCCCCCGAGGCTGGGCTGATGTATTGGCTTTCGAGGTAGACCATCCAAGGACCGCGGCGCCAGCGAACCGAGCCGTTCATCTTCCACACCGGATAGCCGACGTCGCCGACGAGCGGCGTATTCACGCCCAGGATCAAGTTGTCGAGCCTGTGCGTGTAGAAGCCGCCGAAGAAGAACGACAGGTTCCCGCGATCGGCATCGGCCTGCATGAAGGGCAGGGAATGGATGTAGGGGACGTCGTTGACGTCGATCGAGTAGTTGGCCTGGACCTGCAGACCGTTGAAAGTCTGGCCCTGGATATTCTCGAGGGGAGTCGAGAAGGTGGTCACCTGGCCCTGCCCGTTACGCGTGAACAGGCCGCAGAACTGATTGTTCGGGAAGCTCGAACTCGGCGCGTCGTAGCAGGCGTCCATCACCTGGGTCAGCGTCAGGGCGGTGATGGCGTTCTCGAGATCGATGTTGATCCAGTCGATGGCCACCTGCAGGCGCGGGACCCAGTGCGGTCGCAGGACGACGCCAGCGGTCCACGAGTTGGCCACCTCGTTCTGCAGATTGGGGTTGCCGCCGGTCTCACCGAGCACCGAGGCGTTGACGACGTTCGACTTGAACGAGCCGAGGCTCACACCGAGCGCTTTGAACTCCGCGGCGCAGTTGGCCGCACGGTTGGCGGGCGCCGCGCCGCTGGTGATGAACGTCGGGTCGCAGGGGTCGTTGGCGAAGGAATTGGTGCTCGTCGTCGGCAGGAACAGTTCCTCGATCGACGGCGCGCGCACCGAGTGCGTGAAGTTGCCGCGGAACTCGACGTCGTCGATCGGCCGGAACTTGCCGCCGAGGGTATAGACGTTCGCGGGACCGGCGAGACTGTTGTTGATGTAGCGGTAGGCGCCGTTGAACTCGAGGTCCTGGACGAACGGAACGTGGTTCCGCTCGGAGATCAGCGGAACCGTGGTCTCGGCGTAGAGCTCTTTGGTCGCATAGCCGCCGGCCACGTCACTGACCGGCGGATTGCGGCCAAGGCCCTGTTCGGCGAACGCGTCAACGTTGTAACTGCCGCTCTCCTGGCGGTACTCGAAACCGGTCGCCAGTTCGACCTTGCCCGCCCAGTCGTCGAACGGTGAGCCGGTGAGGTTCACCTGCACGTCGCGCTCGGTCAGCCCCGCCAGGGCGATGTCCTGGGCCGTCACGTATTTAGCCGCCGCGGCGCTGGGCGCCCCCGCGCCGAACAGGTTGAGCGGAGCGCATCCTGGTGCGGGCGTCGAGGTCAGGTTGGCGGCGCAGACGATCTGGCCGTTGGCGGGATTGACCACCGCGTCGACCGCATTGGCGAAGTTCGTCTGGTTGATCTGGAAGGAGCGTATGGTCTCCTGATTGGAGCCGTAGTTGAAGTTGGTGTCCCACTTCCAGTTCCGGCCCAGAATGTCGACGTCGCCGCGGAAGCCAAGCACCACGCGATAAACATTGGTGGTGTCGAAAGTACTTGTCGGCGCAAGGTCGAGGTTCGCGCGCGAGAGAAAGAAGTCGCCGCTGCTGGCCACCGTTGGGTTGGCCTCGAGGATGCTGAGGGCCTGAGGCGTGAGGAAGGGATTCGTGAGCGGGATCTGAACCGGCGCTTGGCCCTTCTGCGAGGCGAAGAAGGCCGACTGGTATGACGGCTGGGCGGCGATCAGCGAGCCCTGGTTGTGACTGTACTCGGCCTCGACGTACTGCTCTACGTGGTCCGTGATATCGAAGTGCTCGTTCGTAGCGAAGTTGAAGCGCTTGAATGGAGCGATGAACTGGTTCTGAAAGGCGAGGTTGTCGCCATCGCCGCCTGAAGCGAACACCAGTCCATTGTTCTGAATCCCGAGGTTGACCGGCTGCAGGGTGCCGTTGGGTGCGAAGGCAACCACTTGGCCGGCAGCGTTGTGGATGGCGTTCGGGTAGGTCGGAGAACTCGCGTTAGCGACGCCGCCCGCCGAGATGGTCGGAATACCGCCCGGGAAGATGCTGGCGACCCTCGCGTGGGGCACGAGGCACTCGGCAAAGCCGCAGCCAGGAGAGCCGGTGAGCGGCGCCTGCTGCGTTTGGTAAGCCAGGGTGTCGGGACGGTTGGCCAAGGTCAACCCATCTTGCTGCGAGTATTCCAGGGCCATGGTGACGTTGCCCTTGCCGTCGGCGAAGTTTTCGCCGGCGAGGAAACGGCCAATATAGGTCTTACCGTCGTTGTAGCGCGTCTGACCGTACTGGCTCTCGATGCTGACGCCCTCGAAGTTCTTCTTGAGGATGATGTTGACCGTGCCGGCGATGGCGTCGGCGCCATAGATCGGCGCACCGCCGACCGAGACCACTTCGACGTGGTCGATCAGGGCGACGGGGATGTCGTTGAGGTCCACCTGTTGGCCGGGAGGGGCCCCGCCGAAGGTGCCCACCGGCGTCGGGGCGTTGCCCGAGACGAAGCGGCGGCCGTCCACCAGCACGAGGGTGCGCTGCGAGCCCAGGCCATAGAGGTTGACGAATTCCTCGCCCACCTGGGCGGGCGACTGCTGGCCGGTGTTGTTGTTGCCAGCCGGGCCAAAGCCGGGAAGTTGGTCCAGGGCGTCGCCGACATTGGTGAAGCCGCGGTCGATGATGTTCTGCTGGCTCACCGTCTGAGCCGGCTGGAGTGTGTCGTAGCCCGCGACGGGAATGCGCGAGCCGGTGACCACCACCTCTTCGACGTTGTTACCGTTGGCAGGGGAACCCGTCGCTCCGGACGTGGCGGGAGCAGACTGCGCGGCCGCCGCGCCGGCGGCGAGCGAGATGGCGATACCGGCGGCGGAGCGCAGCCACACCGCGCGCGAGTTCTGAAATAGCATTAATTTCCCCCGATGAGCGGACGAGCCCGTCCGCAATGCGCAACCCAAGGGATTTCTCAGCCGTCGCGAGGCCTTACGGACGCTCGAAGCAGCCAGGATTCCCGATCGCCCGACCCGGCGGGCGTTAGGCCAATTGGTTCATGAAGCTTTGGTGACGCGCCATCCCCCCGGTTGGGGGGGCTCTAGCCGAGGTAGGCCAGCGAGTGCCCTCTCGACACCGCCTGGGCGCGATCGCTCACCTGCAGCTTGCGGAACAGGCTGCGGACGTATTCCTTGACCGTGTCCACCGACAGGCCAAGCAGTTCGGCGATTTCGCGATTGCTCTTTCCAAAAGCGATCCACTGCAGGCACTCGGCCTCGCGCGTCGAAAGCAGCCCATCGGGCGACTTGGAGAGTTTCGGCTCGAGAATCGCATGGACCTGATGCCCGATCAGGAAGAGACCTCGCGTCGCCTGGGCCAGATCGGCCTTCTCGAACCTCCGGGCGCTGAAGAAGTTGAGGGACGCGTGCCGCCCCTGCCCCACCCTGATGCGAAAGCTGACCCCTGTGCGATGGCCCAGGGAAAGGCACCAGCGAAGGTGGCTGGCGTCATGGGCGGACAGCCGACGGTCGCGTGCGATCGAGAGCGAGGCGCCGTCATTCTCGAAACAGACCGGGATCGTCCCGACGACGATCTCGCCGCGGGCGACCATCCGGCGCAGAGCGTCGGCGCGGATGCTGTCGAGATATCGATGCCAGAAGTCCGTCGACACGCCCCAGCACGAGGCCTCGAGCGGCGGATCGATATCGCCATCGAGAGCGTCGACCGAATAGACAAGCTTGTCGAACCCGAGGACCTTCACCTCCTCGAGCAAACTTTCAGCCTCGGCCGCCATGGCCGAAATGTGTGGCATCACAACCCCTTCCGGCCGCTTGAACGCGGCTCATGGGCGCTAAGGCGCCTGCTTTTTGAAGGTTTGCAAGGCCGAGGGCCAAAATCGTGCGCCAAGTTTGGACAGACGACTGTTCCGGAGGCAATTCCTTGCGCTCGCTCAGCGCCATGGCGCGCCCATGAAGCGTGAGGCTCCGCCACGCGCCTGGCTGATCGCCGGTCCTACGGCCTCGGGGAAGTCACGCCTGGCGCTCGAACTGGCGACGGCGATCGATGGCGAGATCGTCAACGCCGACTCCATGCAGGCTTATGCGGACCTGGAGATCCTCACCGCGCGCCCCGGACCGGAGTCCACGGCGGCCCGTCCCCATCATCTCTACGGCGTCGCCGACGCGCGCGAGGCCTGGTCCGTGGGCCGCTGGCTGACCGAGGCGCGCCGGTGTCTCGCCGACATCGCCTCGCGCGGCCGTCCGGCGGTGGTGGTCGGCGGGACGGGCCTCTACCTGCGAGCTCTCACCGACGGCCTGGCCGACATCCCGTCGATACCTCCCGCTGTGAGGGAGGCGGCCGCGGCGCGCCTGACGAGCCTCGGTGAGGCGGGTTTTCGCGCTGAGCTGGCGGCCTTCGACCCGGAGGCCGCCCGACGGATCGAGCGAGGCGACGCCCTTCGGCTCACGCGCGCGATGGAGGTCTGGCTGGCCACAGCCCGCTCGCTGACCGACTGGCGCACCGACTCCCCTGCGGCTCTGACACCCGGGGAATGGCGCGCCGTAGTGGTCGACCTGCCGCGCGCCGAGCTCTACCGCCGTTGCGATGTCCGCCTCTCGGCCATGGTCCGCGGCGGCGCGCTCGATGAGGTTCGTCGCCTGATCGAGCGGGACCTTCCCGCCAGGAGCCCCCTGCTCAAGGCGCTGGGCGTGGCGCCCCTCGCGGCCCACATCCGAGGTGAAGTCTCATTGGATGAGGCGCTGGCCAGGGCTCAGACGGACACGCGGCGCTACGCCAAGCGGCAGCTCACCTGGTTTCGCAACCAAACCCCCGACTGGCCACGCCTGGCGCCGGACGAGCACGGGGTCCTTCGGGTATCGTCCCTGTCCCTTGGCGCTTGACCGCCCCCAAGCCGGGAGGTTTAAGTCAATCCGGTAGGAGGAGAGCGATCCATGCGCCATGCGCTGATCGTACTTAGTCGGCGGCCGATGGCGGCGGGGGCCTGAAGAAGGCCGGTCCCGTCTGCTTTTGGTCGCGTCTCCCAAGGCCCCTCGAGGGCCTTTTTTCTTGTCCTTCTGCAAAGCGAAGCCCGATGAACGCCCCCACCCGCATAGACTCCCCCGCTCCAGATCAGGCCGCCCAGGCCGAGCCGCGCGTCATGACCGGCGCCCAGATCGTCGTGCAGGCGCTCGTGGACCAGGGCGTCACCGACCTCTTCGGCTATCCGGGCGGCGCGGTTCTGCCGATCTATGACGCCCTCTTCCACGAGCCGCGGCTGCGCCACGTGCTCGTGCGTCACGAGCAGGGCGCAGCCCACGCCGCCGAGGGCTATGCCCGCTCCACCGGCAAGCCGGGCGTCGTCCTGGTCACCTCCGGCCCAGGCGCGACCAATGCGGTGACCGGGATCGTCGACGCCCTGATGGATTCAATCCCGCTGGTCGTCATCACCGGGCAGGTGCCCACCCACCTGATCGGCTCCGACGCCTTCCAGGAGTGCGACACGGTCGGCATCACGCGGGCCTGCACCAAGCACAACTATCTGGTGAAGGACGTGCGCGACCTGGCGCGCGTGCTGCACGACGCCTTCCACATTGCCACCAGCGGTCGCCCCGGACCGGTCGTCGTCGACATCCCCAAGGACGTGCAGTTCGCCAGCGGCCCATATCAGACTCCGGACGCAGCGCGGCCGATCCACGACTATCGGCCCCGGACGCGGCCCGACCCTGCCGCGATTGCCGAGGCGGCCGCCCTGATCGCAGGCGCCCACCGCCCGCTCTTCTATACGGGCGGCGGCGTGATCAATGCGGGGCCCGCAGGCAGTGCGGCTTTGCGCCGGATCGCCGCCCTCACCGGCGCGCCGGTCACCTCGACCCTGATGGGCCTGGGCGCATTCCCGGCCGGCGATCCCGCCTGGCTCGGCATGGTCGGAATGCACGGCGCGTACGAAGCCAACCACGCGATGCACGACTGCGACGTCATGATCTGCGTCGGGGCGCGCTTCGACGATCGCGTCACAGGGCGCCTCGACGCCTTCTCTCCGGCGTCGAAAAAGATCCACCTGGACATCGATCCCTCGTCGATCGGCAAGCTTGTGCGGACCGACGTCGGGATCGTCGCCGACGCAGCTGACGGGCTGGAGGCGCTCATCGCCGCGTTGGGACGCCGCACTGCCGACCGCGAGCGTCTCGCGCCGTGGTGGGACCAGATCGAGCGCTGGCGAGCCCGGCGAGGCTTCGCCTACCGGCCCTCCGCCGACCTCATCAAGCCGCAGCACGCCGTGCAGAGGCTGTACGAGCTCACGCGCGGCCGCGACGTCTACATCACCACCGAGGTGGGCCAGCACCAGATGTGGGCGGCGCAGTTCTTCCACTTCCAGGAGCCGCGCCGGTGGATGACCTCGGGGGGCCTTGGCACCATGGGCTATGGCCTGCCGGCCGCCGTGGGCGTCCAGGTCGCCCATCCCGGAGCCCTGGTGATCGACATCGCCGGAGACGCCAGCGTCCAGATGACGATGCAGGAGATGTCCACCGCCATCCAGTATGACCTGCCGATCAAGGTCTTCATCCTCAACAACGAGTGGATGGGCATGGTCCGCCAATGGCAGCAGCTGCTGCACGGCGAGCGCTACAGCCACTCCTATTCCGCCAGCCTCCCCGACTTCGTGAAGCTGGCCGAAGCCTATGGCGCGCTGGGCCTGCGCGCAGAACGGCCCGAAGAATTGGACGACGCCATCCGGGAGATGATCGACACGCCCCGTCCGGTGATCTTCGACTGCCGCGTGGAGCGCGCCGAGAACTGCCTGCCGATGATCCCTTCGGGCAAGGCCCATAACGAGATGATCCTGCCGGCCGACGCCGCGGACCTGGGCTCGGTGATCGACGAAGCCGGAAGGAGCCTCGTCTGATGAGCGAGTCCCTCATCCCCGAAGCGCCGGCTTCCGCCTACGACATGGTGCGGGCGGAGGAGCCCGAGGCCGCCGCGACCTTCGCCGTGCTCGTCGACAACGAGCCGGGAGTGCTCCACCGCGTCGTCGGCCTGTTCGCCGCGCGCGGCTACAACATCGAGAGCCTGACTGTGGCGGAGACGGACACCGGCGCCCACACCAGCCGCATCACCATCGTCACCCGCGGCACGCCGCACATCCTGCAGCAGATCGAGGCCCAGCTGCAGAAGATGGTCTCGACCCGTCAGGTCCAGAACGTGACCAAGGATCCGAACGGGCTGGAGCGCGAGCTTGCCCTGGTGAAGGTGCGCGGGACGGGGGCCGAGCGGATGGAAGCCAAGCTCCTCGCCGACATCTTCCGCGCCCACGTCGTGGACACCACCACGACCGGCTTCGTCTTCGAGATCACGGGCTCGCCGGACAAGATCGACAAGTTCGTCGGCCTGATGAAGCCGCTCGGCCTGACCGAGGTTTCGAGAACCGGCGTGCTGTCGATCGAGAGAGGGCAAGAACGGGGCTGAGGGGTTTATCGAGTCGACACGACAAGGTGTCGGAGATAATTGAACTATATTAAACCACGAACCTCACGAACCCACACGAACAACGGAAGAATAATTAGTGCGCCTTCGGCGCGATCGACTCCAACTCATCACCTTTATATTTTACAGACGTTCGTGAAGTTCGTGAGGTTCGTGGTCAAATACAGGGTCGTCGAACTTCCGGCCCAATGTCCCGACGAGAAAGCTGCGGGGCGTCAGTCCGCCACGCGGATCAGCATCTTGCCTGCGTTGCGGCCTTCGAAGAGGCCGATCAGGCCTTCGGGCGCGCGCTCGAAGCCGTCGAGGACGGTCTCTTGGAACTTCAGGCGTCCCTCCTTCAGCCACTTCGTCATGTCGGACACGAACTGCGCCTGGAGATGGCCGAAGTCGCTGGCGACGAAGCCCTGCAGGGTCACCCGCCGGTAGATGATGTTGGAGAGCCCCCGCACTGGCTCGCCCCCGCCGTTATAGGTGGAGATCATCCCGCAGACCGGGATGCGTCCGTTGACGTTCATCCGCAGCAGCGCCGCGTCGAGGTGCTCGCCGCCAACGTTTTCGAAATAGACGTCGATTCCCTTTGGCGTCGCCCCCTCCAATGCCTTCCGGATCGGCTCCTTCTTGTAGTTGATCACAGCGTCGAGGCCGGCGACCTCCTTGAGCCAGGCCGCCTTGTCGTCCGATCCGGTCGATCCGACGACATAGCAGCCCTTGATCTTGGCGATCTGGGCGACGACCGAGCCGACCGCGCCGGCGGCGGTCGAGACGAACACCTGCTCGCCGTCCTTCAGGCGGCCGATCTCGAGCAGTCCGCCATAGGCTGTGATCCCTGTTCCGCCCAGAGCGTGCATGTAGACGCTCAGCGGAAGGCCCGGCTCGGGCTTCAGCGCCTGGAGGCCGCGCCCGTCGCTGATGAAGTTCTCGCGCATGCCTGCGCCGTGGCGAACGATGTCGCCGACGGCGAAGCTGGCGTTCGACGAAGCGGCCACGCGACCGATGCCGCCGCCGATGAGCGCCTCTCCCAGCGCCTGGTCGGCAGCAAAGCGCGGCCGCATGTATGGGTCAACCGACATCAGGACGTTCTGGACGAGCACCTGGCCGTCGGCGGGATCGGCGAGGTTCGTCTCGACCACGGCGAAATCTTCGGGAACCGGAATCCCGTTGGGACGGCGAACGAGATGGATTTCGCGGGACTTCATGACGGGTCTCCTCCTCCGGCCTTGCGGCCGCGCGCACGGGCTGATTGCGCGGTGGCTTAGCCAGGATTTGAGGAAGAGGCCACCGCGCGGCGAAATCCCGTCCCAACTGCCCGCGGCTAGTGCGGCGCCTGACGCTCGATCGCCGGCGTCCAGTCCGGGTCGAGGGTCTTGCGCGGATGCGATGCGGTCACCTGGCCCATGAACGGGGCCATGAGCTCGTAGCCGAGCAGGGTCTGCAGCGCCGGGTTCATGTCACGCACGCGTTCGCGCGGGATTCCGAGGAAGAAGTTCTCCTGCGTCCTCGCCCAGGGGGCGCAGTACTGATTGGTGTAGGCGAGGCGCGGCCGGTCGCTGCGATTGGCGCCCGCTCCGTGAACGAGCGTCCCATTGAAAAGGGCGATCGCGCCGGCCGGCATCTCGATCGGGACCGTGCGGGCTCGCGCCGCCCGATCACGCCAGTCCTGGCCCCAGAGATGGCTGCCAGGGATCACGCGCGTGCCGCCGTTCTCTTCGGTGAAGGCGTCGATGGCGCCGATCACGCTCATGCCGATCGGCCGGCGTGGGCGCGGGATCGGATAGAAGCTGTCATCGAAGTGAAGGCTCTGGGCCGCTTCGCCCGGATTGATGCAGATGGCGTGACTGGCGCTGAGCAGGAAGCCCGGCGCGAGGAAACATCCGAGAAGATCCACCAACCGTGGATCCGATGCGATGTCCTCGAAGACGCGGCCGCGTCCGACCAGTGTGTATACGCGCTCGGTGGTGTAGCCCTCGAAGGCGTTGCGGCCGTGATGTGTGCCCAGATAGGGCGCCAACGCCTCGCGGAACGCGGCCAGGCCGTCAGCGTCGAGCACGTCCCGGATGATGGTGTAGCCGTCCGCCTCCAACCGGCGGAGGTGATCCTCCCGGTTCGCGAAGCAGACCGCACCGACGGATGTCGCGTCGTCCACGGCGTCTCTCTCCCTTGCGGCGCCGGTCCAACCCTAGGATCGCCCGCGCCGTCGGACTCCAGCCTACAACCGCGGACGAGAAGCGCGCGAGAGTTTAGTGGCGTGCGGCCTCAGGAGTGGACGCCGGTCTCCACCGCCAGCCGGACGAGGTCGGCGGTTCGCGAGACGCCGAGCTTCGATTTGATCTGGCTGGCGATATTGGCGACCGTCTTGTAGCCGACGCCGATCGCCGCTGCGATCTCGGCAAGGCTCGCGCCCTTGGCCAGCAGGCGCATGATCTCCAACTCGCGGGGAGACAGCGCGTCGAAGCCGCTGGCCCGCGCCGTGTCCACCATCGCCAGGGCCTGGGCGAGCTCAGCCTCGACATAGCGCCCGCCGCCAAGGATGCGCCGCACAGCCTGCACCAGTTCGTCAGGCGAGATGTTCTTGGTGGCGTAGCCGGCGGCGCCTGCGTCGAGAGCGCGGCGGGCGTAGAGCGGCTCGCCGTGCATCGAGAGAACCAGGATGGGCGAACCGCCCTGGGCGAGCAGGCGGCCGAGCAGCTCCAGCCCGCCCAGCCCCGGAAGATTGAGATCGAGAATGATCAGATCCGGCCGGTGCGACCTGGCGAGCGCCAGGGCGTCGCGGCCGTTGGACGCCTCGAGCACCGGACCCTGCACGACCCCGCCGAGAAGGCGGGTGAGGCCCGCCCGCACCAGCGCGTGGTCGTCGACGAGCAGCACGCTCATGGGGCGAGGACCAGCGATTCCGCCTGCGGCGCAGCGGGCGCGCGGGCGATCAGGCTCCAGCCTCCCTCCGGGCCGCCGCACAGGACGTCCAGGCGACCGCCTACCGCGGCAAGCCTCTCGCGCATGCCGGAGAGTCCAAATCCCTCGGGCCCCCGCGGCCCGGCCCCTGCGCCATCATCCTCCACCCGCGCCTCCACCCAATCGCCTCCCGCCGTGATGCGGATCGACACCAGGTCGGGATGACCGTGGCGGATCGCATTGCTCAAGCCTTCCTGCACGACCCGGTACAGCGTCTCCCGCAGAGGACCTGTGATCGCCGACTCGTCTTCCGGTGTCTCCACGTCGAATGCGATGTCCGGATGACGGGCGCTCCAGAAAGCGACCAGCTCACCCACCGCCGCGGAGAGCCCAAGTTCCAGAAGGTCCGTGGGCCGCAGACGCCCCAGGATGTCGCGCACCAGACGCTGGATCAGGGCGACGGAGCGGCCGATGGATGCGACCTGATCGAGGGCCTCTTGCGGCCGGCCCTCCTCGATGAGCCGACGCGCCATGGCCGCATCCACGTTGGCGGCGAAGAGGTGCGGCCCCATTTCGTCGTGCAGATCCCGTGCGAGGTCGGCGCGCTCCTCGTCCTGCAGGGTGAGGAGCTGGCGTTCGAGGGCCTGATTGCGGGCCTGCATCGCCGCCAGGCGCGCGGCCATCTCGTTCACTCCGCCGGTCAGGCTCCGCAGCTCGAGGGCGCCGAGGTCCTCCACGCGCGCGTCATAGCGTCCGGACCCGATCCGGGCGAGCGCGGCCGAGACCTGGTCGAGCGGCCGGAGGGCGTGGCCGACGGTGAGCCAGGCGAGAACGGCCGTCGCCACGATCGATGCGCCCAGCACGAGCGCCAGGTCGGTGAACTCCGTCCAGGTGGCGCCGACATCCGGCTCCGAGATCGGCGTCAGCCGAAGGTGCGCGCCGCCGGCAAAGGGGGCGGTGTCCACTGGCGCGGCCTTCGGCGCGAACAGGCGGGTGAACCAGGACGGCGCCCCGGTGCTGACCAGCGGTCTGGAGGCGAGCAGCACGCGCCCGTCCGCGCCCACCTCCTCGACCTCGAGGTGCCGATCGCCGTCGAATGACCGGACCAATCGGGAAAGAGGCGCCTGCGGATCGGCGGCGTGGGCGAGATCGGAGTCGGCGCCCCTGAGACTCTGGCGGCCGCTGGTCAGGGCCGCGTTCAGTTCCTCTCGCAACGCCGAGCGCGCCTGCAGGCCGGCCAGGGCGATGCCCACGGCCGAGCCGGCGCAGAGCACGAGCACGATGGCGAGGACGACGCGAAATCGCAGGGACATGAGTTGCATTATTACCGCAGCCCACACCGGTCTCCCACACGCCGCGCACGATCGGGAAAAGTTCCCGGCAACTTTGGGAAGTCATGGCATGTGCCGACGCTACGGGCCGGCATAGATGCGTCCGTTGAACCGGGTGAGGGTGATCTTCGTGAAATCTGACTGCAAGACGGGCGCTTCCAGCGCTGTGCTGGCCATCGCCCTTCTGTCCCTGGCTCCCTGCGCAAACGCACAATCGACGAATCAGAGCGTTCCGCAGGAGAGGACGCCTCTCACCGCGACCCCGAAACCGACCACCCCGCCTCCCGGCAAGAACGCCAACGTGTCGGAGATCGTCGTCACGGCCGAGAGGCTGAACGCGGCGCGCGCTTCCATCGAGCCCCAGATCGGCGCCTCGACCTATACGATCACCCAGCAGGCGATCCAGCAGATGCCTGGCGGAACTAACGTCGAACTCAACCAGGTCCTCCTGCAGGCGCCTGGGGTCGCCGAGGACTCCTTTGGTCAGATCCACGTCCGGGGCGAGCACAATGGGCTGCAGTACCGCCTGAATGGCGTGATCCTGCCCGAGGGCCTAAGCGTCTTCAGCCAGAGCCTCGATCCCAAGGTCGCCCAAAGCGTCGACCTGATCACCGGATCCCTGCCCCCAGAATACGGCCTGCGCACCGGCGGCATCGTCGACATCACCACCAAGAGCGGTCTCACCAACGGCGGCTCGATCACCATGTACGGCGGCAGCCACTACGAAATGGAGCCGAGCTTCGAGTTCCATGGCAGCTCGGGCACCTGGAACTATTTCGTCACCGGCTCATACCTGCGAAACGACCTCGGCATCGAATCTCCGGACGGTTCGTCCAATCCGATCCACGACCGAACCAATCAGCTGCATCTCTTCGGCTATGTCGAAGACATCCTGAGCTCGCACAGCAAGATCGCCCTGATCGTCGGATCTTCCGATCAGCGTTTCCAGATACCGCAAGCCTTCGGCAACCAGCCGCCCATCCCCCCTGGTTATTCGCTGAATGATCCCACCGGGGCGCCCACGCCCTTTCCGAGCCAGAACCTGAATGAGAACCAGCGGGAGTATTCCCAGTACGCTTCGCTCAGCTATCTCTACGACAATGGCCCGTTCACCGTGCAGGCGAGCCTGACCGGGCGCTACTCCACACTGACCTTCGTCCCCGACGAGACAGGCGATCTGCTCTACAACGGGATCGCCCAGAACGCGCGCAAGAGCGATTCCGCCGGCGATCTCCAGATCGACGCCGTCTATCGCGCCACGTCCCACCACACGATCCGCGCGGGCCTCTATGTCGACGTCGACCGTTCGATCAGCGACACGTCCTCCAACGTGTTCCTTGTCGATAGCAGCGGCGCCCAGATCGGCGGCCCTCCCTTCTCACCGGTCACGATCATCGACGACGGGACCAAGACGGCGACCACGACCAGCGTCTACATCCAGGACGAGTGGAAGATCCTCAGCAATCTGACGTTGAACTACGGATTGCGTTTCGACCAGTTCAACGGCTACCGCGACGAGAACCAGCTCAGCCCGCGCGCGAACCTGGTCTGGAAGGTCTTTCCGACGACGACCTTCCACATGGGCTACTCGCGCTACTTCACCCCGCCCCCCTTCGAACTGGTCGGCCAGGAGACGGTCACCAAGTTCAACGGGACCAGCGCGGCTTCGGCGGTGCCTCTCGACACGACGCCCTTCGCAGAGCGGGCCAACTACTACGATATCGGGGTGAACCAGGTCGTCGCCCGCTATCTGACCCTGGGCCTCGATTTCTACGACAAGGACGACAAGAACGAGGTCGACGAGGGGCAGTTCGGGGCGCCGATCATCCTCACGCCCTTCAACTATGCCTCCGCCCACCAGAAGGGCATCGAGGTCACGGCCAGCTATAACTACGGCCCCATCGAAGCCTACGCGAACTTCGCCGCCCAATCGGCGAAGGGCAAGAACATTATCTCTTCGCAGTTCAACTTCGCCGCTGCAGATCTGGCCTATATCGCTGACAACTACATCTACAACGACCACAACGCGACCTATACGGCGTCGGCAGGGTTCTCCTACACCTTGCCAGTCTGGGAAGGCACGAAGTTCGGCGCGGACGCCCTCTATGGCAGCGGCCTGCGCGCCGACCTCACCCAAGCCGACGGCTCGGTGATCCCCAACGGACAGCAATTGCCGAGCTATGTGCAGGTGAACCTCACCGCCTCGCACAGGTTCCAGGACGCGCCAGGCGGGCCGTACATCGTGCGCGTCGACATCATAAACGTGGCCGACAAGCTCATCGAGCTGCGCAACGGCACCGGCGTCGGCGTGTTCGCGCCGCAGTTCGGACCGCGCCGCGGGGTCTTCGGGGGGATCACCAAGGAGTTCTGAGGCGGAGCCCTAGAGTAAACTCCGACCAGACAGAAATGTCTGGTCGGAGGTAATTTACTCTAGATTCAAAAATTTGAGCGCCGTCTTATCGCCCAACCAGTTCCCACTTGGGCGGACGGCGCTCTAGCTCCGCCCCGTGCTCGGGACCCTTCAGGCGGCGGCGAGGTTCACCTCGCCGCGCCGCACACGCCCCGAGCCGATGATCCGCATCGTCGCAAACTGGATCAGGAACAGGCCGAGCTTGCTGGACAGGGCCCAGATCGACATGAACGCGGCCCAGTCCAGCGGCTTGAGGGTCAGCGCCAGGACCAGGTTCAGCGCGCCCGAAACGAACATCAGGCCCGCCCAGATGAAGCCGAACACGTAGGCGATGTCCGGCGCGACCTGCAGCGCGATCGGCGGCAGATAGCGGTTCATCCACCCGGGCTTGCACATCACGAGCCCGACGATGCCGTAGATCACGGTCGCCTTGACCATCACGAAACGGGGGTCGCGCGTCAGCAAGGTGGCGGTCCCACCCGTGACCACCAGGAACAGGCTCAGCCACTGCATCGTGTCGATCGGCTTGGCGCGAACCTTCTGGATGATGATCTGGCCGACGCCCACCGCCATGCCCAGGGCCACGGCGAGCATGACGTCGTGGGTCACGGCCATCACGCCCAGGAAGAAGAAGGTGGAGGCCATGTCCATCAGCAGATAGCGGCCCGAGTGGAACAGGTTCTTCATGTCCGATCGCCCCTCCTTGCGGGCGCGCCGGGAACCTAGTCTGCGGGCCTCGCCGCGCCCTATGTCGCCGACGAAGCCACGCCTGCCGTCCACGAAAAGCTCCCTGCCGCTCACGCTGCGCGAACGGACTTCTTCCCTGGACGGCGCCCAGAGCCTATATCTTTCAGCGTCCGGGTCACACCGGACTATGGGAATAAAAGCGCGTGCAATAAGCGGACTGGACCCGGGTGCGATTCCCGGCGGCTCCACCAAATCCTTCCCGCTCGTTATCGGCGGGCCGGCGCGGGGCCGATCAGCATCGACAGACGTCTAAAGACGTTGCCTTTCCTCGGCGTGGCTCACCGTTTCGGGCCTTAAACTAACTGCGAACGATAACTTCGCTCAAGAGCACGCCCTGGCCGCGTAATGCGGTTCGGACGAGTTCGACTCTTAAAGTCCTGACGTCTTAGCAGCGTCAGGCGGGGCTCGGGGAGCGCCTGGCAACAGAAGCTCCCCACTTCACATTTCGCATCCGCCCAGGCTGCGGCCGATCGCCATCAAGCGATACGCCGGCGCCGCCAAGCCCTGCCTGCGCTTGTGTTGTGCGCCTGCGTCGCTACCTTCCTGAATCGATGGCCAAGGACGAGAAGCCCAGCGACCTGATGGGATATGACGCGCTGCAGCAGGATGCGTTGCGCGGCGTCGTCCGGGCTGCGCTCTCGCGCGCCGCGCCGCCGCGCGGCCTGCCTGGCGAGCACCATTTCTACATCAGCTTCCGGACGGACGCGGACATGGTTTCTGTCCCGGAGGACCTCCTCTCCCGTTACCCGGAAGAGATGACCATCGTCCTGCAGAACCAGTTCTGGGACCTGAAGCCCGGCGACAGCGCGTTTTCGGTCACCCTGCAGTTCAGCGGCCAGCCCAAGACGCTCAACATCCCCTATTCCGCGATCACCCGTTTCTACGATCCGAGCGTCCAGTACCTTCTTCAGTTCAGTCCCCCTCCCCCCGCATCCCGTCCGCCGCCGCTGCGGCGCGACGAGACCAAGGCGGCCGCCCCTCGCGCCGCCGAGGGCGATGGCCCAAAGATCGTGTCCCTGGATCAATTCAGAAAGAAATGACCCGCCGATGAGCGAGACCCCCGCCGAGGCCGCGCCCGCGCTCACCGACGACGATATCCTCCAGAGGTTCCTCCGCACCAAGAACCAGCCGACGGGCTCTCAGACGCTCGGTTTCCGTATGGTCAGCGTCAACCAGGAGACGAGAACCGTCGAGGTGGCCTTCGAAGCCCGCGCGGAACTGCTTTCCAACCCGATGAAGCAGGTCCAGGGCGGCTACCTGTGCGCCATGCTCGACGAGTGCATGTCGGTCGCCTGCATGGTCGCTTCGGGAATGACCAGCGTTGCTCCCACAGCCGAGATGAAGACCAGCTTCTTCCGACCCGCCGCGCCGGGTCCCCTGAAGGGGATCGGACGCGTCGTGCGTTGGGGCAAGACCCTGGCGTTCACCGAGGGCGAACTCTACGACGAGCAGGGCCGGCTGCTCGCCAAGGCCACGGGAACGGCCGTGCCCACGCCGTTCAAGTCTTACAAGTAAGGCCATGCGTGCGATCGCCCTGATGGCGGCGATCGTCGCGCTCGGCGTGGCCAGAGCGGCCGCATCGGCCCCGGCGGATCCGTTCGCCGATTGGGCGGCCATTGTCGTGTCGGGCGACGATCGCGCGGCGCACGAGGACCGCCCTACCCAGGCCTTCGACAATGCCCGGCGGGACGTCGCGGCGGCCTTGGAGCAGAAGGGCTTCCGGCCTTCAAATCTCGCGCAAGTGTCCGTGCACGAGGCGGCCAACGAAGAGGATCCGAAAGGGCCGCCCGAGCTGGGACTGATCGAGAGCCGCCTGGCGGCCAAGGCTCGACAGGCCCAGGCTGGATGCCTTGTCTACATCACTTCCCACGGTTCTCCGGACGGCGTGCTGCTCGGAGATCGGCTCGCTCCTCCATCCACGCTTCGCAGGCTGGTCGTGAACGCATGTCCCGGGCGACCGACGGCCGTGATCCTCTCGGCCTGCTTCTCGGGCGTATTCATTCCCGCTCTGGCCCAGGCGCTTGGGCCGGAAGGTTTCGTGCTCACCGCCGCCCGGCGCGACCGCTCTTCATTCGGGTGCAGCGAGAAGGACCGATATCCGTTCTTCGACGGCTGCGTGATCCAGGGCCTGCCCCAGGCGACCGACTTCGACAATTTGGCCGATCGGGTACGAAAATGTGTCAAACTGCGGGAGGACGAGGAAGGAATGCGCCCGCGCAGCCAGCCCCAGGTCTATGTCGGTTCCGCCTTCCAGTCCGAGCGTCTGAAGTTCGCCGTCACGCAAGGTGCGCCGCACTAGGGCCGGATTCAGTCCCTACGCTTTGAATCTAGAGTAAATCACCCGCGCTGAGATGCTTCGGTCTGAACCGGACTTGCAGCGGGTGCGCGTATCGCCGCAGATCGCAATTTCCCTTGCCGAACGCGACCAGCTAAGGTACGTTTTCGCTCACAGAACGTTGAATTTTGGTTAAACTTGGGGAAAAGGCTTTGCTAATGGCGCGGTCTATGCCATTGCAACGGTCACAAAGCGGCCTTTTTTAGGCAGTCGGGAAATTGGGGTTTAAGACATGAAGACGAAAATCTGGGCGCCAATTTTCGGCGCTGTCATTGCTGCAGGCCTGGCCTCCGCCGGCGCCGCAGGCGCCGTGACCACCGAGACGTTCAATCTCACGGTCAACGGTTGCAGCTCCACGTGCTTCGGCACGGGGGTCACCACCCTCGGCACCGTCACGGTGACGGAAAACGCCGGCGCTCTCGACTTTTCGGTGAATCTCGTCGACGCGCTCGTCAATGCGAACGGTAACAGTCAGCACCATGCTCTCGCCTTTTCGGTTGACGGAACCGGTGTCAGCGGCGTGGCGATCAGCAATCTGACCTCCGGCTTCAGCGGGACCGCCAAAAGCACGCCTACCTTCAGCGACTCGCCTTTCACGTCCGGGACCGGGGCCACCAAGTACGACGACTCGATCGACTACACCGGGGGAGCCAAGCAGGGCAGCACGCCCAGCAGCTTCAGCTTCGTCGTCACCGATACCGGTAACAACCTTAAGTTGAGCGACCTGACGGCCAGCACCACCACCCAGTTCGGCGCCATCTATATCGCCGCCGACGTCTTCGCGAACAAGAACACCGGCAACGTCGGGGCCGGGACCCCCACCCTAGGCACGCCGGAGCCGGCCTCCTGGGCGCTGATGCTGCTCGGCGTCGGCCTCACGGGCGCGTCCCTGCGCGCGCGGCGTCGCACTGCGCTGGCCCCGGCCCGCGTCTGATCTATCTCTCGACTTAAGTTCGCGGCCGTCGCCGGACCTGAACGGTTCTGCGGCGGCCGCGGCGCATTGTGGCCGCCCCCTCTTTCCTTGCCTTCGCTTGGGGGGCAGATAGCCGGTCCCTGACACGAGGAGATCGGCGATGAGCGGTGAGACGCGGACAGAGACGGACACCTTCGGGCCGATCCAGGTTCCGGCCGACCGCTACTGGGGCGC
>DASXGQ010000065.1:0-8873 GCA_036488995.1 Caulobacteraceae bacterium | reverse complement strand
CCGCTGCGGGCCCAGTAGGCGGTGATGTCGAAGCCGGGCAGGTGGGCGTCGGGCCCCTGATCCCCAAAGCCCGTGAGGTCGGCGTAGATCAGCCGCGGGTTCCAGGCCTTCACGTCGTCGTACTCGAGGCCGAGCTTCTTGCGCGCGCCGTGCGGCGTGTTGACGATCAGGACGTCGGCCCACTCCACCAGCCGCTGGACGATGGCCTTCGCGTCGGGGGCCTTCAGATCCAGGGCCAAACCCCGCTTGTTGCGGTTGTTCAGGTGCCAGGGATAGTTGTCCTCGGCCCTGGGCTCGGGCGGGACCTTATAGCCGATCCGCCATGTGTCGCCGGTTGGCGGCTCGACCTTGATCACGTCGGCGCCGAAATCCGACAGGATCACCGCCGCGCCGGGACCGGCGATGAAGCTCGCCATGTCGACGACCTTCAGGCCGGAAAAGATGTTGTCAGCAGGCATGGATAGCTCCGTCTGCATTCGGGGATGATGGATGGCGCGCCATGTCAGCGGCCTTGGAAGCTGGGGGCGCGCTTGGCGAGGAAGGCCGCTGTGCCCTCGGCCTTGTCCTCAGTGGCGGCGCAGAGGCCGAACAGCGACGCCTCGAGTACGAGGCCCTGCGACTGGCCGCACTGCATGCCGGTGTTCACCGCTTCCAGCGAATAGCGCACGGCGATCGGGGCGTTGGCGAAGATCTGCCGCAGCACGGCCTCGGCGCGGGGGATCAGTTCGGCCGCTGGGACGACCTCGTTGACCAGGCCGATGCGCCAGGCCTCGCGCGCGTCGATCGTCTCGCCGGTGAGGATCAGCTGCAGGGCGCGGCCCTTGCCGACGAGCCGGGGCAGGCGCTGCGTGCCGCCGCCGCCGGGCAGCAGGCCGAGCTTCACTTCCGGCTGCCCGAACCTGGCCGCCTCGACGGCGATGCGCATCGTGCAGGCCATGGCGGTTTCGCAGCCGCCACCGAGGGCGAATCCGTTCACCGCCGCGATCACTGGCTTCCCCAGCGTCTCGATCAGATCGAGCACCTCCTGGCCGTAGCGGCTGGCCCTTTCCGCCTCGAAGGCGGCGACGTGCGCCAGCTCGCTGATGTCGGCGCCCGCGATGAACGCCTTGTCGCCGGCCCCGGTCAGGATCACGCCGAGTATAGATGGGTCAGCCTGAGCGTCGCTGAACGCGCCATGCAGATCCGTCCAGGTTGGCGTGTTGAGGGCGTTGAGCACCTTGGGACGATTGAGCGTCACATAGGCGATCCGATCCCGCTTCTCGTAGATCAGGTTCTCAAACGTCGGGATAGATACAGGCGCGTTCACGCAGCCATCTCCTGGTTTGCAAGTCGAATCGAGAGAAGAGGCGCAGGCGCGTCAAGCGAAGGCGCTGAGACCTGTGACCGCCTTGCCGACAATCAGGTTCTGCATCTGGTAGGTTCCCTCGTACGAGTAGAGAGCCTCCGCATCGGCGAAGAACCGCGCGACGTTGTAGTCGACGACGATGCCGTTGGCGCCGCAGAGCTCGCGCGCCCAGGCGACGGTCTCGCGCATCCGCGCCGTGCAGAACGCCTTGGCGAGCGAGGCGTGGTAGTCGGCGAGCTTGCCCTCGTCGTCGAGCTGGGACAGCCGCAGCATCAGGCACTGGCAGGCGGTGACGTTGGCGAGCATCCTGGCCAGCAGGTCCTGGATCAACTGGAACGCGGCCAGGGGCTTGCCGAACTGTTTGCGCTCCTTGGCGTAGGCGAGGGCATGCTCGTAGGCGCCCATCTGGCAGCCGGTGGACATCCAGCCCACGGCGTAGCGCGTCATGCGCAGCACTCGGGCGGTGTCGCGGAAGGAGTTGGCCGATTGCAGCCGGTTGGCCTCGGGGACGCGGCAGTCCTTGAGCGTGATCAGCCCGTTCTGCACCACTTTCAGCGCGATCTTGTGCTCGATCTTCTCGACGCTGAAGCCAGGCGTGGTCTTGTTCTCGACGATAAAGCCCTTGACCTGATTGTCGGCCACATCGCGCGCCCAGATGATCGAAACATCGCACCAGGGCGCGTTGCCGATCCACTTCTTCTGACCGTTGAGGACCCAGGTGTCGCCCTCGCGACTGGCGGTGGTCAGCAGGCCGCCGCCGGTTCCGGAGCCGACGAGCGGCTCGGTCAGGCCAAAACAGCCGACCTTCTCCTGCCGCGCCATCGGCGGCAGCCACTTCTGTTTCTGCGCCTCCGAGCCGTCGAGATAGATCGAGCCCATGGCGAGGCCGTCGTGGACGCCGAAGAAGGTGGCGATGGACGGATCGGTGCGCGCCATCTCCATCATGACGAAGCCGAACAGCTGCTGGCTGCCGCCACGGCAACCATAGCCCTCGAGACCCAACCCGCCGATGCCGAGCTTGGCCAACGCCGGCAGCAACTCGAAGGGAAAGGCGTCCTCGACCCAGTACTTGTTGATGATCGGGGCGACCTTGGTCTCCATGAAGGCCCGGACCTGCTTCAAGGTCGCGAGTTCGGTGGGCGAGAGGGTTTCCGTGATCTCGTAGAAATCGCTGACCGGAACGGCGTCCGTGCGGGCGGGCTGAGACAAATCGTTCATCGTACTACCTCACTGCCTCGACATTTGGTTGCGTAAGCCACGGGTCAATTCGAGGGTTAATGGCGCATCTAACTTGACAGCTTCGCCAAATATCAATGGCGACCATCACCGCTCGACTGAGCCATATTTCTCATTCTTCTGCCCATGCCGCCACAAATAGGCGGTGACTGGCTGAACATCTTGATGAATGAGCAGACCACTTGTAGAAAACACACGCCGCGGGCGCATTCGGGGGAAGCGCTGGATCGGCCCGTTCGGCGGCGTCGCGCCTTGGCGCGAGCCCACTGAGCGCCTCGGCCACGCCATAGGCGGGACCGGCGCGCGCAGTTAGTGACCTGGCGGGCTTGGATTTCGGGAGATGCCCAGCGTACGGGCGGTGTACTCGAACAGCCGACGCTGTTCGGGGAGCTCATGCGCAACGCGCCCGGCTGGCCGGAATGATCCTCGGCTAGAGCAAACTCCGGCCAGACGGAGACGTCTGGTCGGAGTTGATTTGCTCTAGATTCAAAGCCTTGAGCGCCATCTAATCGCCCAACCAGTTCCCACTTGGGCAGATGGCGCTCTAGCCGATGGTCTTAGTATGCGGCCGCCCCGCCCTAGGAAGGGCGACGGATCCGCCAGCTCAGGGCGGTCAGGCGCCCCCACCTACGGCAGCCAGCGCGCGGCGACAGTCTTCGAGACAGTCGGCCGCGCGGCGGAGGTCCGGCCACTGACGGTCAGCGCTGAACTGCTCGTAGACCGGCATAAGCGTCGCCTGCGCTTCTGCGGCGCGGCCTTGGCGGACCCAGAGCGCAGCCAGTGACGTCGCGGCCCGGAGCCGCCACGTGAGCGCGCCTTGGCGTTGCGCAATCGCAAGAGCGTCCAGGTAACGGGCTTCAGCCTCTTCCGGGTTGTCGCCGAGTTCGGCAATCGCGCCTTTGATCCGCAGGACTTCCGGGGAGCTCCAAGATTCCTCGCCCGGCTCTCCGAGGTATTTCAGCACCGCCTGGGCGGCCGTTGGCGACCCCTGCCGAGCCAGCTGCAGCGCCAGTTCGGCGCGAATGAAATCGTCATAAACATAGAGGTCGGTTTCCCGGCAGATACTCAGGCCCCGATCGACCATCTCTCTACCGCGAGCCACCTCCCCGCGTCGCATCAGTAACAATCCCCGAACCGCGAGCGCCCATCCAACGACCGGCTGCATTGCGCTGGCATTCTTCGACTCAATGATGGATGTCGTCAGCTTGTCGACTTCATCAATCTCCTCAAACTGGTAGGCAATGAACGCCTGCCAATGGAGCGAGTGCTCCAGAGGCGCGACGTAGCTGAGCGCGCTGGCCCGTTCGAGCGCCCTGGCGCGCAGCGCGAGGGCCCTGTCGACGTCCCCGAGGAAGAAGTTTGACAAGCTCAGCAGGCGTAGCGCCGCCACCTCGAGGTCGTAGCCAAGGAGGCGGAGCCCCAGACGCGTGGCTGCCTCCGTGAGTTCGTCGAGGACGCGTTCCGCATGCATGCGCGCGGCGCCATGGTCGCCTCGGTGGTAGGCAGTCGTCGCGGCCATCCAGTGGAACACAGCCGCGACCGTCGCGTCTGCGTTTACAGCCTCGAGGAAATTAGACTCGTCAAGCAGGCGTTGCGCCGCGGCGAAGTGCGCCAGACGCATTTGGTGCCCCCACATAACAACTATCCCACCCAAACGCACATCGATGCGAGCGTCGGACTGCGTGTGTGGATAGATGATCTCCCAGTTGCGATGACTCTCTGCCGTGATGCCGTGGGCGTACATGAGTGAACTGGAGAGCGCGATGCGGGCGTCCAATTCGCAGTCCACTTTTGTCCCCAGATCCAACCGGGCCAGCGCTTCGCGCGTCCATTTGCGAGAGTCCGAGAGGAGACCCTCACGCAGCCAGAGGGGCGCGGCCGCGGCGCTGAGCTCGATCGCCAACGCATCCATTCCCTCGGTGGCGAACGCCCATCCCAGCACCGCACGGACGTTGGCGATTTGCTCCGAGGTCGCGACCTGCTCCTGTCTTCCGACCGCCGGAAGGTTCAGGCATTCCAAGTAGTAACGCGCCTGACGCTGTCGCACTTCGGCCTCCTCGCCACTCGCGTCCAGTCTGATCCGAGCATAGGCGCGAGTAATGTCGAGCAGGCGGTAGTGGCTCCGGAAACCGTCCGATACTGTGCGGACCAGTGATTTTGTGACGAGGCTGAACAGAGCTTCGACGACCTCGGCTCGAGGCGTCCGAGAATCCCCGCACACCGCCATCGCAGCTTCCAGCGAAAACTCTCCCGCGACCACGGCCAGCCCTCGGAACACCTTGCGCTCCATGTCGCCAAGAAGCTCGTGGCTCCAGTTCAGCGTCGCATTGAGCGTTTGTTGGCGCGGCGCCGCCGTGCGTCGTCCAGGCCAGGTCAAGGCGAACTCGGTCGCCAACAGGTCGGCCACCCGTTGGATACCAAGGGCGTCGACGGCGCCTGCCGCGAGCTCGATCGCCAGGGCCATGCCATCAAGTTCGCGGCAGATGGCGCCAACGATGGCTGCCTGCCGGTCGCAGAGTTCGAAGCCGGCGTGGTCGGCCGCCACGCGTTGCACGAAAAGCTGCACCGCGGGGTAGGTCAGGGCCTCCTTCGCCGTCAGCTCGACGGCCGGCGAGGGCGCAGCGAGCGGCTCGATCCGATAGACGAGCTCGCCTTCGGCCCGCAGCGCCTCCCTGCTGGTCGCCAGCACCCGCGCACCCGGCGCCGAGGCTACGAGCGACTCGGCCAGTCGTGCGGCGGCATCGATGACCCCTTCGCAGGTATCGAGCACAATCAGCGCCGGGCTCGTTCCAAGGTGAACGAGGATGCACTCCAGGGCGCTAGATCCCTGCGGCGGCACCCCCAGCATCGCGCAAAGAGCCTCGGCGACGCTTTCCGGACTTTCGGGGGCAAGGTCCCCGAGATCGATGAACACCGCCGCGCCGCGGTGCGCTTCCTCCCATTGATGAGCGGCCATCAAGGCGACCGCTGTCTTCCCGATACCGCCCGGACCGACGACCGTGACAAATCGTTGGAGTTCGAGCCGAAGCAACAGGTCCTCCACAACTTTGTCGCGGCCGACAACCTTCGCTGGACCGGCGGGCAGGACACGGCGGGCGTCGCGCGGCAGTGGCGCGCCACCTCCGATCGCGGCCGGCACAGGCTCCAGCGAGCCGACGAAGCAATAGCCGCGGCCAGAAACGGTTATGATGAACCTTTTGCCCCCTTCCCCGTCGCCCAACGCCCGGCGCAACGCGACCATGTGGAGGCGTAAGGCTGCTTCGACGACCACGACGTCCGGCCACACTCGCGCAAGCAGTTCCCGCTTGGTTATTACTTCGCCTGGCCGCTCTGTGAGAACGGCAAGAATGTCGATGGCCCGGCTCGAAAGCTCGACGACCGCTCCGCGGCGCTCGAGCCGCCGCAGGCCGGGCGAGAACTCGAACTCGCCGAACCGAATGCGAAGTCGAAGATCTGGCGAGCCGGTCATCAGAGCGCAGCCAGAAGTCGGCTCCGCCCAGCACTGCCGATGCGCCGGCAGCCACCTCCGACGTCGGTCGGCTGGTCGATAAGGGTGTTCTCGTCGTCGTCGATCATAGGACCGGCAGGTTGTTGGAACGCCCTAGGTAGGAGCGCGCAACATTTCGGCAATATCAGACGCCCAAATGCCGTTGGATTCCGCGGCACGGAAGAGCACGCGGCTCGCGAGGAACAAAATCTACAATCCGTAGCTAGAGCCGAACAAGAGTCGCACGCCCGCATATTCCTGAAAGAAATCGTCAGTCACGCATTTCGTTAAGCTTTGCAGTTAGGCGAAAGTCGCCCTTACGAATTTGACTAGTTGAATACTCACGACAATCTCGGCACGATGACCACCTTGGCCAACGTCGCGCCCCACCGGCCCGCGCGCTCGACAGGCGCACGGAGATATCGCTCGACGGGATTGGAGCGGATGCACGGCTCAGCGCGAGAGCACCACGTTCACACCGAGGGGAGTCACAGGTTCAATCCCTGTCGCATCCACCAGTATTCAAAAAGACATGCTGGTTCAGCCGGCGTCAGGCCGCCGCAGCGAGCTTCCCTTGGATGAGATCGGCGGCCTTTTCCGCGATCATGATTGCCGGTGCATTGGTGTTGCCCGACACTAGGCGAGGCATGATCGAGGCGTCGACCACGCGCAAGCGCTCGACGCCGTGGACGCGCAGCTGCGGGTCCACCACCGTCATCGCGTCGTGGCCGCCATTCGGCCCCTCCAATGCTCAGGGGAGCGCCGATCTGCGGGCCGGCCCGGGACAAAACTAATGCGTCCCATCGGCCATGGTGGCGTCCGAGAGCACGCCGTTCACTTGCGACCTCCCGCCGAGGGGGCTAGCCGGCGTCCAAGGATGACGAACGCCGCGAGACCCAGCGCCGTCGCGACGGCGAACAGCGCGTACAAGGGCGAGTACCCATGTCCGTCGGTCAGCAGTGCGCCGGCCAGAACTGGTCCAAGGGCGCCGCCGATCGCCAGGGCGGCAGGCATCAGCACCGCCACATGGCCGCGCTCGTCGGCCGAGGCGATCATTCCCATCTGGTAGGCCATGGGGAAGTTCCACACGCCGACCGCCAGTACGACGCCGACCAGATAGCCGGGAAACCCGTGCCCCCACTGCAAGGCCGCCGCGCCCGCGACCGCCAGCAGCATACCGACCGCTAGCGGCTTGGCCCGTCCAAACCGGTCGCCCATGACAGCGGCGGCGATGCCGGCGCCGCCGCTCACCACGAGGGCGACCATAAACGCGCCCGACGCAGCCTGATTGCTCACGCCGAAGGTTGGGGCGAGCTGAGTGAGAAACGCCCACAGCGCGGAGAGGCCGGCGAACGAGACGAACAGTCCAACCAGACCCGACCAGGGCGCCCAGTCGCGAAGTATGGCGGCGACGCCGCCGCGACGTCCCTTCATGGCGAAGCGTTCCGCCGGTGGTGTCAGCGCGCGGCGGGCCGGGAAGGCTGCCAAACCGGCCAGCGCGACCACGCCGACAATCGCAGCCAGAGCGAGCGCAGCGCCCGAGAACCCCCAGTGCGGAATGGCGAAGCCGCTGAGGGTCACGAGCGCCGCTCCGCCAAGGACCACCTCGGCCGTCAGCTTGATCCCGAAGGCGGAGTCCGGCCGGTGGTTCTCGGAAATCACGGCAATGCACAGCGTGTAGAGGACGCCTAGGCTGCCGCCCGCGATCACGAGCGCCGCCAGCAGCGCGCCGTAGGTCGTGGCAAAACCGCAGGCCGTCAGGCTGGCCACCGAAACGGCCGTTCCGCCCCCCACGAGGGCTCGCCAATTGAACCGGCCGAGCCATTGGTTGGAGGTGGAGGCCACCAACGCGAATCCGGCCAGATAACTCGAGCCCACGACGCCGATCTGGCCGGCGTCGAGAGAAAAGCGCGTCGCCGCGGCGGTCAGCATCACGGGCATGACGCTGAAGAGAAGTGCGGAGGCGGCCGAGACCATGGACGCGGCGGCGAGCACGCCGAGCGGCTGGCGATAGGGGACCGGTTTTGGCGGGAGCGGACGGACGACATTGTCCGGCCCAGTGCGGGGCGACAGCGTCTCTGACGGCGGGATCCGCACCTTCAGGCTGGCATAGCCCTTGGTGAAGGGGCTCGCGACGTAGACGGGCTCGTCTACGACCTCGATCTTCGGGTAGCGCTTGAGGATCTCCTCCCAAACGATCCGCAACTGCATTTCGGCCAGTCGGTTGCCCATGCAGCGGTGGATGCCGAAGCCGAACGAGACGTGATGGCGCGCCCGCTCACGGTCGATGATGTACTCGTCCGGGCGCTCGATGACCGTCTCATCGCGGTTGGCCGAGACGTACCACATGATCACCTTGTCGCCCTTGGCGATGCGTTTGCCGCCAAGCTCGGTGTCCTGCGTGGCGGTGCGCCGCATGTGGGCGAGCGGCGTCTGCCAGCGGATGGTCTCGGAGACCATCGACGGGATCAGCTCGGGATGCTCGCGCAGCTTCTGGTACTGGTCCGGGTTCTGGTTCAGCGCCAGCAGGCTGCCGGTGATGGTGTTGCGCGTGGTGTCGTTGCCCCCGACGATCAGCAGGATGATGTTCCCCAAGTATTCCATGGGGGCCATGTCCCGAGTCGCCTCGCCGTGGGCGAGCATCGAGATGAGGTTGAAGGCGGGCTCGGCGTTGACCCGTTCGTTCCACAGCCTGACAAAGTATTCGAGGCACTCCATCAGGATCTCGGTCTGCTCCTCCTCGGTCTCGACCAACTCGCCGGGCGCCGGAAACGTCGTGGCGACGTTCGACCAGTAAGTCAGCAG
>DASXGQ010000046.1:0-5179 GCA_036488995.1 Caulobacteraceae bacterium | reverse complement strand
TCGCAAGCGCGAGTCGATGCGTTCGGCCTTCGCCGGCTTCGACCCCGAGATCGTCGCCCGCTTTGGCGATGAAGACCGCGCGCGGCTGATGGCCGATCCGGGGATCATCCGCTCGGGCGCCAAGATCGACGCGGCGATCCGCGGCGCCCGCATCTTCCTGGACATGCGCGAGGCGGGCGAGGATTTCTCGGCCTGGATGTGGGATCTGGCCGGCGGCGCGCCGGTGCAGAACCGCTGGACCAGCATCTCGCAGGTCCCCGCGTCCACGCCGGTCGCTGAGCAGATGGCCAAGGCGCTGAAGAGCCGTGGGTTTTCCTTTTGCGGCCCGGTGATCGTCTACGCCTTCATGCAGGCGGTCGGCATGGTGAACGACCACACGACCGACTGTTTCCGTTACCCGGAAATCGAGCGCCTCTCCCATGCCCACGCGTGAGTCCGGCCCCGACCTCCTGCTCGAGCGCGCCTGCCCGGCGCCCGTGTGCGGAGTCGACGAAGCGGGCCGTGGGCCCTGGGCCGGGCCGGTCTCCGCCGCCGCGGTGATTCTCGATCCTCGCCATCAACTCGATGGGCTCAACGATTCGAAGGTGCTGTCGGCCAAGCGGCGCGAGGCGCTGGAGCCGGAAATCAAGGCGAAGGCTGTGGCCTGGGGCGTCGGCTTCGCCACGGTCGAGGAGATCGCCTCGATCAACATCCTGCAGGCGACGGGCCTGGCCATGCTGCGCGCCGTGCAGGCGATGGCCGTGCAGCCGGTGTTCGCCCTGGTGGACGGCAACTACGCCTTTTCCCTGCCCTGCCCGGTCAAGACGGTGGTCAAGGGCGATTCCATCTCCGCCTCCATCGCGGCGGCCTCGGTCCTGGCCAAGGTGGCGCGCGACCGGCTGATGCACGAGATGGATGAGCTCTATCCCGGCTACGGCTTCGCCGGCCACAAGGGCTACCGCGCCCCGATCCACGCCCGCGCCCTGCTCGACATGGGCCCCTGCCCCATCCACCGCATGGGTTGGGCTCCCGTCCGCCTGGCCCTGATGGGAAAGGACCCGATGCAGGCCTGGGCGGAGGACGACGAGGCGTAGGCGCGGATCGACGCAGCGGCTACCTTGGCTCCCGGGAAGAAGCGGGAGCGTGGAGCCATGGATTTCGTGAAGGTCCAGAACGGGCCGATCGAGCTGAACCTCGCGGTTGCCGGCGAGGGACCCCTGATCCTGTGCGTGCACGGGTTTCCGGAGCTCTGGTACTCCTGGCGTCACCAGATCTCGCACTTCGCCGCGCGCGGTTACAAGGTCGCCGCCTTGGACGTGCGCGGCTATGGCGGCAGCTCCAAGCCGCACCCGATCGCCGACTACACGATGCGACGCCTGACGTCCGACGTGGCGGCGGCGGTCGATGCTCTGGGCGGCGGCAAGGCGATCCTGTTTGGCCACGACTGGGGCGCGCCGATCGTCTGGAACACGGCCCTGATCTATCCGGAGAAGATCACCGCGGTGGCGGGCCTCAGCGTGCCCTACTTCCCGCCGTCCGAGACCTCGTTCATCGACGCGGCGCGGGCGATCTACAAGGATCGCTTCTTCTACCAGCTCTACTTCCAGCAGGAGGGCGTCGCCGAGGCGGAGCTAGAGGCGGACGTCCCGGTGACCCTGCGCAAGACGTACTACGGCATATCGGGCGATGCGCCGCCGAACTCCTGGCTGGCGCAGAAGGGGCCGGACGCGAAGCTGCTTGATGGGATGGTCGATCCCAACCCGTTCCCGGCGTGGTTGAGCCCGGCCGACCTCCAGGTCTTCGTCGACGCCTTCGAGAAGGGCGGCTTCCGCGGCCCCCTGAACCGCTATCGCGCCCAGACGCTGGACGTGGCGGAGCTTGCGGATTGGCGCGGCAAGCCGGTGACCCCACCGTCCTTCTTCGTCGCGGGCGAGCGCGATGCGGTGCGCGCCTTCATCCCCGGCCTGGACATGTACGAGAACCCCGGCGTCGCCTGCACGGACTTCCGCGGCAAGGTCATCCTGCCGGGGATCGGCCACTGGGTGCAGCAGGAAGCGCCCGAGGCGACCAACGCCGCGCTGGAAGGGTTCCTGAAGGGGCTGTGAGCCCTCTCAGTGCGCCTCGTCCCAGTTGGGGCCCGCCCGGGCCTCGACCAGCAGCGGGACGCTGATCGACACGGCGGGTTCGGCCGCGCGCTCCATCACCTGGCGGGCGACTTCGCACACGGCGTCGGCCTCGGCCTCCGGGGCCTCGAAGACGAGTTCGTCGTGAACCTGCAGCAGCATGCGCGCGCGAAGGCCGGCCGCCTTCAGGGCAGGCGGCATGCGGATCATCGCCCGGCGCATGATGTCGGCTGCGGCGCCCTGGATCGGGGCGTTGATCGCTGCGCGCTCGGCGAACTGACGCTCGCCCACGCTCTTTGATTTGATCATCGGGATGTTCACTCGCCGGCCGAACAGGGTGCTGACATAGCCCTGCGCGCGCACGGTGGCGCGCATGCGGTCCATGTAGGCGCGGATGCCGGGGAAGCGCTCGAAATAGGTCTTGATGTAGGCGCCGGCCTCCTCCTGCGGGATGTTTAGCTGGTTGGAGAGACCGAAGGCCGAGATGCCGTAGATGATACCGAAGTTGATCGCCTTGGCCCGACGGCGCGTCTCGGAAGGCATGCCTTCCACCGGCACGCCGAACATCTCCGAGGCGGTCATGGCATGGATGTCCAGACCTTCCTGGAAGGCGCGCTTGAGCTGGGCGATGTCGCCGATGTGGGCCAACAGGCGCAGCTCGATCTGGCTGTAGTCGGCGCTTATCAGCAGATGGCCGGGTTCGGCGACGAAGGCCGCGCGGATCTTGCGGCCTTCCTCGGTGCGTACCGGGATGTTCTGCAGGTTGGGATCTGACGAAGAGAGCCGGCCCGTGGTGGTCGAGGCGAGGGCGAAGGAGGTGTGCACCCGTCCCGTGCGCGGAGAGACCGCCGCGGTGAGCGCCTCCGTATAAGTCCCCTTGAGCTTGGAGAGCTGTCGCCAGTCGAGCAGGGTGCGCGGCAGGTCGTGGTGGAGGGCGAGGTCGTCCAGCACGCCCGCGTCGGTGCTCCAGGCGCCGGTGGCCGTGCGCTTGCCGCCGGGCAGGGCGAGCTCGCCGAACAGGATGTCGCCGATCTGCTTGGGGCTGCCGAGGTTGAAGGGTCGCCCGGCGAGGCGGTGGGCGGTCTCCTCCAGGTCGGCCATGCGCATGGAGAAGTCATGCGAGAGGCGGCGCAGGGTGTCGGGATCGATGCGGACGCCTTCGCACTCCATCTGCGCCAGCACCACCGGCATCGGCCGCTCGAGGGTCTCATAGACGCTGAGCAGGCCCTCGCGGGCCAGGCGCGGCTTCAGGGTCAGCCACAGCCGCAGGGTGACGTCCGCGTCCTCGGCTGCGTAGCAGGTCGCAGACGCCAGGGGCACGTGCCTGAAGCTCTTCTGAGCTTTTCCAATCCCGGCCACCTGCTTGAAGTTGATCGGCTCGTGGCCGAGCCAGAGCTTGGAAAGCTCGTCCATGCCGTGGCCGTGCAGGCCTGCCTCCAGCACGTAGGAGATCAGCATGGTGTCTTCGATCGGACCCACCTGGATCCCGTATCGGGAGAGGACGGCGATGTCGTACTTGGCGTTCTGGCCGACCTTGAGGACCGCGGGGTCTTCCAGCAGCGGCTTGAGGCGGGCGATCGCATCCTCGAGCGGAATCTGGGCGAGGTCGGCGGCGCCCTCCAGCTCCAACCCATGCTCAGCGTAGTGGCCGACAGGGATGTAGCAGGCTTCGCCGGGCGCGACCGCCAGGGAGACGCCGCACAGGTCGGAGTTGGCCGAGGAGAGGTCGTCGGTCTCGGTGTCGAAGGCGACGATCCCGGCCGCTGTCGCGCGCGCGATCCAGGCCTCCAGGGTCGCGAGATCCCGCACGCAGGCATAGGCGCCGGTGTCGACCGGGGGCATCTCCATCGCCGTCGGTGGGGCTGGCGCAGGTTCGGGCGCCTTCAGGCCGGCGGCCTCGCCCACGCGCCGCGCCAGGGAGCGGAACTCCATGGCCGTGAGGAATTCTCCAAGCACGGCCGGTTCCGGCGGCCCGACTTCCAGGCGATCGAGCGCCTCGGGCAGGGGCGTCTCGCAATCGAGCCTCACCAGCTCGCGCGAGAGACGGATCTGGTCGGCGAACTCGACCAGGGTCTCGCGACGCTTCTGCTGCTTGATCTCGCCGGCGCGCGCCAGGAGGCTCTCGAGGTCGCCGAATTCGTTGATCAGGGCGGAGGCGGTTTTTATGCCAATGCCGGGCGCCCCGGGGACGTTGTCCACCGGGTCGCCGCACAGGGCCTGGACGTCCACGACCTTGTCGGGCGGCACGCCGAACTTCTCCATCACCTCGGGGATGCCGATGCGGAGGTTCTTCATGGTGTCGAGCATCGACACCCGGTCGCCCACCAGTTGCATCAGGTCCTTGTCGGAGGAGACGATCACCACGTCCCCGCCCTGGTCGCGCACGTGGCAGGCATAGGCGGCGATGATGTCGTCGGCCTCATAGCCGGGCAGCTCCAGGGACGGCACGCCGAACGCCCGCGTCGCCTCGCGAACCAGGGGGAACTGAGGAACGAGGTCGGGCGGCGGCGGTGGGCGGTGGGCCTTGTAGTCGGCGTAGAGCTGGTTGCGGAAAGTCGACTCCGAGTGGTCGAAGACCACCGCCAGGTGGGTCGGCGCATCGGGCGCCGCCTTCATGTCCACCAGCAGCTTCCAGAGCATGTTGCAGAAGCCCTGGACGGCGCCGACCGGCAGGCCGTCAGACTTTCGCGTCAGCGGGGGCAGGGCATGGAAGGCGCGGAATATGAAGCCTGACCCGTCCACGATGTAGAGGCGCACAGCCGGCCCGTCCTGGGTCGGGGCGCGCGGGATCTCGTCCAGGGTCTGGGGGGCTTCGATCGTGTCGGTCATGGCCTGGCAAGATAGGGCCGCCAGGGGCCGAGGTCACGCGGTCGAAAGCCCGTCCCTCCCCTTCCGGGGAGGGTGGCTGAGCGCAGCGAAGCCGGGTGGGGAAGTCTGGACCATCCCTGGCGCTGCGATCTGTCCCCGGGGTTCCCCACCCGTCTTCTCGCTACGCTCGAAGACACCCTCCCCGGAAGGGGAGGGATGGGCGCGCCACTCAGAACGGCTTGTCGCCGGCGATCGTGGCGCGCCAGCCG
>DASXGQ010000005.1:0-2289 GCA_036488995.1 Caulobacteraceae bacterium | reverse complement strand
GCCCTTCGAGTTCGGCCGGGTGCAGACCCAGATGGCCCGCCAGGTGGTCATGGGGAAGGTCCGCGAGGCCGAGCGCGAGCGCCAGCACGAGGAGTTCAAGGACCGCGTGGGCGAGATCGTCAACGGCACGGTCAAGCGCGTCGAATACGGCAACATCGTCGTCGACCTGGGCCGAGGCGAAGGCATTGCGCGCCGCGACCAGTCGATCCCGCGCGAGAACTTCAATATCGGCGACCGGATCCGCTGCTACATCTACGACGTCCGCCGCGAGACCAAGGGCCCGCAGATCCTGCTCAGCCGCGCGCACGGCGGCTTCATGGCCAAGCTGTTCGCCCAGGAAGTCCCGGAGGTCTACGACGGGGTCATCGAGATCCGCGCCGTGGCCCGCGATCCGGGCAGCCGCGCCAAGATGGCCGTGGTCTCCAATGACTCCTCCATCGACCCGGTCGGGGCCTGCGTCGGCATGCGCGGTTCGCGGGTGCAGGCGGTCGTCGCCGAACTGCAGGGCGAAAAGATCGACATCATCCAATGGAGCCCGGACGAGGCGACCTTCATCGTGAACGCCTTGGCGCCGGCGGAAGTCTCCAAGGTCGTCATGGACGAGGAAGACGAGCGGGTCGAAGTGGTGGTGCCGGACGAGCAGCTGTCGCTGGCCATCGGCCGCCGCGGCCAGAACGTACGCCTCGCCAGCCAACTGACCGGCTGGCAGATCGACATCATGACCGAAAGCCAGGAGAGCGAGCGCCGCCAGCGCGAGTTCGCCGAGCGCACGGCGCTGTTCCAGGAAGCCCTGGACGTGGACGAGGTGATCGCCCAACTGCTGGTCACCGAAGGCTTCGCCACCGTCGAGGACGTGGCCTACGTCGATGTCTCGGAAATCGCCTCCATCGAGGGCTTCGACGAGGACACCGGCGCCGAGATCCAGGCTCGCGCCACCGACTTCCTCGACAAGATCGCCGCCGAATACGACGCCAAGCGCACCGAGCTCGGCGTCGAGGACGGCCTGCTGGAGATCGAGGGCGTGACCCTGCCGATCGCCGTCGCGCTGGGCGAGGGCGACGTGAAGACCGTCGAGAACCTCGCCGACCTGGTGCCTGACGACCTGCGCGGCTGGTTCGAAACCCGCAACGGCGAGCGGGTCCGCGAGCCCGGCATCCTCGAGGCCTTCGGTCTGGAGCCCGCCGACGCCGAAGCCCTGATCATGCGCGCCCGCGTCGCCATGGGCTGGGTCGAGGCGCCGCCGGAACCGGAGCAGGAAATCGAGGAAGAGCCCCTCGAAGAGACCGAAGCCTTCGCCGAAGCCGAACTGGCCGGCGAAGCCCAGGACTCCTGATACCGGCCCGCGTAGCGGGACCAAGACAACGCAACCACGGAAAACACGGAAAGATCACGGAATGAAAGGCAAGCCGACATCAGCGTTCGATCAGGCGCCTTCCGTGTCTGTCCGTGTTTTCCGTGGTTTTCCTCTTATCGCCTTCGGCGGGATGAGGTTGTGACCCTTGGACAGCGCAACCGAGGCCAAACCCCTCACCCTCGCTGAAGCCAACCGCGAGCGGCGGGACATTGTCACCGGCGAGGTAATGGACGAAGCGGGCCTGATCCGCTTCGTGGCCGGCCCTGATGGCGCCGTGGTTCCAGACCTCGCCCGCAAGCTGCCGGGGCGCGGCCTGTGGGTCGCCGCCGACCGGGCCTCGGTGGAGACCGCGGCGAAGAAAGGGCTCTTCGCCCGCGCCGCCAAGGCCAAGGTCACAGCCCCGCCAGATTTGGCCAACCTCGTGGAAAGCTTGCTGAAAAGGCGGCTTTTGTCGGGGCTGGGGCTTGCGCGGCGGGCCGGCGATCTTACCTCGGGGTTCGAAAAGGTCTGCGCCGCCATCGAGGGCGGCAAGGCCGCCTGGCTGATCGAGGCGTCCGACGGCGCCGCGGACGGACGCCGCAAACTCTGGGGCAAGACTCGCAAGCAAGCTCCGCCGACGCCGGTATTCGGCCTGTTCAGCGCGGAGGAATTGGGTTTGGCCTTAGGCGCGGAGAATGTGATACACACCGCCTTCCTTGCGGGGCGAGCCGCCGATCGTTGGGCGCAGGACGCTCTTCGGCTGTCGGGCTTTTGCCCGCTCCTTCCTGAGAGTTGGCGCGAGGAGCCTTAGAGGCGAACGGGACTTCAAGTCCCGCCGCCGTTGTTTTCGCATTGCGGAAACGGCAGGGGAAAGTTGGAGTGGCTCCGTCAGGAGACGCTCCGGTTTGAGATTATCTAGCCTTTGGCCGGATCGCCGGCCGACGAGTAAAGCGAGC
>DASXGQ010000174.1:0-33075 GCA_036488995.1 Caulobacteraceae bacterium | reverse complement strand
TGGTCTTCCCCTCGCCATCGCCCGGCATCAACTACAACATCGTTCCGGGCGGGCTACTGCCCATTCTCTTCGGCAACAGCGCGATCCCGCTGGGACCGACCCGTCCGACCGACCTCCAGACGACCGACCAGGCGGCCGCCTACTTCAATGTGGAATATCCGATCATCGACGCCCTGAAATTCGAGGCGGGCGCCCGCTTTACCCAGGACAACAAAACCGGAGGCGTCTGCGGCAACGACGGCGGCGATGGCGACTGGGCCCAGGTCGCCTATTCGCTGCAGTACTTCTACATCCCGCCGGGCACTTCGCCCGCCGCCTCGCCGCCCGGCACCTGCGCCAGCACCGGCCCGGGACCGACCTACAACTCGCCTCCTGGAGGAGGCCTGATCTTCAGCAAGCTGAACCAGAACAACGTCTCCTGGTTGCTTGGCCTCGACTACACGGGCTTCCAGGACACCCTGCTCTACTTCAACGTCAGGCAGGGCTGGAAAGGCGGCTCATTCCCGACCGTGGCCCTCGCCTCGGACGTCCAGGCCCACGCGATCAGCCAGGAGGGCCTGCTGTCCTACGAGACCGGGTTCAAGACCCAGGTCCTCGATCACACCCTGCAGTTGAATGGCGCGTTCTTCTATTACAAGTACAAGAACAAGCAGATTCTGGGCGCGGTGGCGGACCCGGTCTACGGCGCCCTGCCCTCGCTGGTGAACGTGCCCGCCTCGGACGTCGTGGGCTTCGAGCTTTCGGAAGCCTATGCCCCGCAGTGGCTGCGCGGCCTCGTGGTGAGCGGCTCGGTGAGCTACCAGAACAGCAAGATAAACCGGTCGTCGAAGAACGTCTGCGCCCCGCCTCCGGCCCAGGATCCTGCGGTCAGCGGACCAGGCGTGCTGGGCCCCCAGTCGCCTCCCGGCATCATCAACTGCGTGGCGGGTGACTTCTATGGCTTCGACGCCTTCGGGGAATATGCCGACTTCACCGGCGAGCATTTCCCCTCCGCGCCGTTGTGGCAGGCCCACGGCGATGTCGAATACGACTGGAAGATCCGCAACGAGATGACGGCTTTCGTCGGCGCCTCGGTCCAGTACACCTCCGGCACGACCACCTTCTTCGTCAACAACACGCCGATCCCCGCCTATCTGAACATCGGCGCCAACGGGCCCGATCCCCACTTCGGCGGCTTTGTGACCTGCAGCGGCGCGCCCTCGGCCACGCCCGTGGGTCCGTGCCCGACCAACCACCCGAACAATCCTCTGGTCGTGCCGGCCTATACTCTGCTCGACCTGCGGGTGGGCGTGACCAGGAACAACTGGACGTTCCAGATCTGGGGCCACAACGTCACCAACACCTGGTACTGGACCGGCGCCTACCACGTGAACGACGTCCTCGTCCGCTACACCGGCATGCCCGCCACGTTTGGGGCGACCTTCATCTGGCACTGGCTGTAGTCCAGCACCCGCGTCGCGGGTTAGGGGCGTCCTTCTCCCCTTGCGGGAGAAGGTGGCCCCGCGAAGCGGGGTCGGATGAGGGGTCGACGCGCCTCTCCGCATGCGCCAGCGACTTCGCGGCGGTGGCGGTCAGATAGCGAACCACGAACCTCACGAACCACACGAACGAATAAAGAATTATGAGCGCGCCTTCGGCGCGATCTACTCGGTAGCCCAGGCGGAATTTTGTCAGATGTTCGTGTGGTTGGTGAGGTTCGTGGTTAATAAAAGATCCGGAAATTCTGGATCGCGCGCCGTAGTTGTTGCGCGACTCTAGTCGGCGAGGCGCGTAGACCCCTCATCCGTCGCGCTTCGCGAGGCCACCTTCTCCCGCAAGGGGAGAAGGGCGTTCGTTAATCACAAAGGATTCACAAGCTGTTCGCGGCTCCCCCCTACAACTCCTCCAGAACCAGCTCCCCGGCGGCGATGGCGTCGCGGAGTTGGCGTTTGAGGACTTTGCCGGAGGCGTTTCTGGGGAGGGTGTCGATGAAGACGACGTGGCGGGGTTTCTTGTAGCTGGCGATGCGCTCGCGGCAGAAGGCGACGAGCTCGGCGGCGTCGACCTCGTGGCCGGCGCGGGCGCAGACCACGGCGACGACCTTCTCGCCCCAGCGAGGATCGGGAGCGCCGACCACGGCCGCCTCGACCACCGCCGGATGCTGGTAGAGCGCCTCTTCGACTTCGCGCGGATAGACGTTCTCGCCACCGGTGAGGATCATGTCCTTCTTGCGGTCGACGATATACAGATAACCCTCCTCGTCCCATCGCCCGACGTCGCCGGTCTTGAACCAGCCGTCGTGGAAGGACGAGGCGGTGGCGTCGGGATTGCGCCAGTAGCCGGTCAGCACCTGGTCGCCCTTCACCCAGATCTCGCCCGGCTGGCCCGGCGGACAGTCGACCCCGGCGTCGTCGACGACGCGCACGCGCGCCAGCGGCATCTGCCGGCCGACGGAGCCCAGGATCGGCAGGCCCGCCTCGGCCGCGCGATCGTGGTCCGCCTTGGAGAGGGACATCACGTTGCCGGACAGCTCGGTCATGCCAAAGCCCGTCGAGAAGCCGATGTTCGGCCAGCGCGCCCGCGCCCGGCGCAGCACCTCGGCCGGCATGGCCGAGGCCCCGTAGCCCAGACGGCGCAGGGAGGAGAGGTCGTAGCGGTCGGTGTTGGGATCCTCCAGCAGCATGGCGACCATGGTTGGCGCCATGGCGGTGTTGGTGCAGCCGTGCCGCTCGACGGCCGCAAGCAGGGTCGCCGGATCGAAGTTGCGCATCAGCACCACCGGATAGCCGCGCAGGTGGTAGAGCGGCATGACGTAGCCGGCGACGTGGAACTGCGGGAAGGTGAACATGCACACCTCGTCCGCCGCCGACTCCCACCCGCTCATCGAGTTGAGCACGCCCGCCATCAGGTTGCGGTGAGACAGCATCGCGCCCTTGGGCAGTCCCGTGGTGCCGGAGGTGTAGAGCAGCCAGCAGAGATCGCTCTCCGAGGGCCTGATCCGCGGCTCCTCCGGCGCGCCGCCCTGCAGGAAGGCCTCGTACGACTGGCAGTCCTCCGCCTCGCCGCCGATCAGTAGGATCCGTTGCACCGACGGGATCTGGGCGCGGATCTCGCGAATGGTCGGCAGGTATTTCGGCTCGACGATCAGTATCGTCGGCTCCGAATTACCGATGATGTAGGCGAGCTCGCGCCCGGTCAGCCGATAGTTGAGCAGGGTGAGCGCCATGCCCGCGCCCGGCACGCCGTAATAGGCCTCGGCGTATTCGGGGCTGTTCTCCGAGAGGATCGCCACGCGGTCGCCGGGCGAGGCGACGCCGGCCACGGCGTTCGACAGGCGCCAGCAGCGGTCGCGCAGCTCGACATAGGTCGTCCTCCGCTCGCCGAAGATGATCGCGTGGACATCCGGCGCATGGTGCGCGCCCAGCACGGGCACATCGCTCACAAGCATTCGGGCGGCTCCCTAGGCTCTTTTTTGAACCACGAAGACACTAAGGACACCAAGTCTATTTTCCGCGCCGCAGGCGCTGAAAAATCTTGAACCACGAACCTCACGAACCTCACGAACGTTATTTTATTCGCGTTTCGCGCATTCTTACGCGCCGAAGGCGCAGCAAACTTTCTTGTTCGTGTCGTTCGTGAGGTTCGTGGCCTCTTCTTCTTCGTGTCCTTGGTGTCTTTGTGGTTTAACTCAAGACGTCGCCGCCTCCGCAGCCTTCGCCGGTTCGGCGAAATAGTGTTGGCGCAGCTCGCGCTTGAGGATCTTGCCGGTCGCCGTGCGAGGCAGTTCGAGGTCGGTCAGGCGCACGGCCGTGGGGATCTTGAAGCGCGCCAGGCGGCCTTCGAGGCTCGCGCGGATGTCCTCAGCCATGGTGTCGTGGAGATCCTCGGAGCGCACCTGGAGGATGGCCGCCACCTCCTCGCCCCAGTCGGGATGCGGCAGGCCGATCAGGGCGGCGTCGCGGACCCGCGGGTGTTCGAGCAGGGCGGCCTCGACCTCCGCGCAATAGACATTCTCGCCCCCGCGGATGATCACGTCCTTGATGCGGTCGACCACATGGTAGAACCCCTCGGCGTCGCGGAAGCCGAGATCGCCCGTGCGGAACCACCCGCCGCCGAAGGCCTGCTCCGTCGCCTGCGGATTGAGCCAATAGCCGGGGATGACGTTGGGGCCGCGGATCCACAGCTCCCCGATCTGGCCGTCGGCGACATCCTCGCCGCTCTCGGCGACGATCCGCACGTCCACCGTCACCGCCGGCCGGCCGATGCTATCGGGGCGGGCGAGATAGTCGGCGCCCGAATTGGCGATCACCGCGCTGGTGGTCTCGGTGAGGCCATAGCCGTTGCCCGGCGCCGCCCGCTGCTGGAACTGCGATCCGATCCGGCGGATCAGGTCCGGCGGCACCGGCGCGCCGCCGGATGCGACGCCCATCAGGCTCGAGAGGTCCGCGCCCATGTGGGAGGCCGTCTCGAGCAGTTGGCGCACGACGATCGGCACGCCGGCGACGCCGGTGAGCCCATGCTCCTGCACCAGGCGCACGCCCTCGACCGGGTCCCACTTGTACATCATCGCCAGCTTCGCGCCGGTGGCCACGGAGATGTAGAGGCCGGTCAATCCGCCGATGTGGAAGAAGGGGAAGGTCTGCAGCGAGGCCGGTTGCGGCGCGGCCGGATCCGGCTGGACGGGAAGGCCCGCCATCACCCGCGCCACCGTCCCGCCGAGCAGCGTGTTCATAATGTTCGTCGCGTGGTTCCGGTGGGTGGCCATCGCCCCCTTCGGATTGCCCGTCGTCCCCGAGGTGTAGAGGATGGTCGCAAGGTCCTGCGGGTTCACCTCCGCGTCCGGCAGATCGTCGGCGCCCGCGCCGACGGCCTCCTCGAAATCGATCCCGCCCCGGACAGCGCCGCCCCGGCGCGCGACGATCACCGCCTTGAGGTTCAGCTCCGGGAGCTTCTCGCGCAGACGCTCGAGGCGTTCGCCGTCGATGATCAGGGCTGAGGGCGCGGAATCGGCCAGGGCGAAGGCGAGTTCGGTCCCCGTCCACCAGGCGTTGAGCGCCACCGCGATCGCGCCGATGGCGTGGCAGGCCCAAAAGGCGACGCTCCACTCGGGATAGTTGCGCATCCCGATGGCCACGCGATCCCCGCGGCGGACACCCGCCTCCCGCAGCCGGTGGGCCAGGGCCGCTGCCTGGCGAAAGTGCTGGGCGTAGGTGAGCGTTTCCTCGCCGTAGATCGCAAAGGTGCGCTCGCCATGGGCGCGGCTGGCGATCAGGACCTCGCGGAACGAGGGTGGAGCGTTGCGGTAGACGCGTAGAGGGTAGCCGGCGCTCTCGTCCACGACGAGTTCGAACGGCCCCTCCCGCGTCAGGGCGGCCAGCACCTCCTCACGCGTGGGCATGCCCTGCGCCTCCGTTTCGTCTCACTCCCCGCGAAACGAGAACGCGTTTCAATATTTTCTGTCAAGCGGGGCGGTGGGGCGCGCTCGGATCGCGATCCCCATGTCGACCGGGACGTCGCGAGCGCTCAATGCGAGCCAAGCTGCCCACGGCGGTGTACTGGTTGAGGGCGTTGGCCGTGTCGGCCGTCGTCGACGCCGCCGCCGCCGGATAAAGCAGCCAGGTCTTGTCGCTCGCCGTCAGCCCGATGCCCCGGTTGTTGGCGTCATAGGCGTGGGTGAAGCTCCGATCGGTATCAGTGTCGTACCTCGCCTGGACAGTCACGAATGATGCGATCCGTAGCGGAAGCCAGAATCGCATTGAACTCCTCAATCTGCTGCGGCGTCGCGCCAAGGCCCGCGAGATGTGGGGCTGACAGTGCGATACCTCGCAAATATTCCTCAAGCTGGTCTTCGAACCTCCCCGTGACGAAAACCTCGTAGTTGAGCTGTGGCGCGCAATCGTAGACACGTTCGTTCTTGTTTATCCTGGATCTCTCAGCATATCGCACGCGCATTTCTTCCGGCATTGCTATTGGCACGTAGCGGAGTTTACAATTAAGCTCAGATAAATTCGATGCCTGAAGAGAATCGTTGAGAAATTGACTCACGCATCGGCGAACTCGATCCATTGCCGGAAAGGCCTCACGATAAACTTCCGCTGACGCAGAAAAAATCAACTCTCCTCTCCTCTACCTAGGCCTCGCCCCTCATGCCGCTGGCAGCAGCCGCCGCCGAGCGAAATCCCCCAACCACCGCGCGAGCATCTCCTCCGTATCCACGCAATCCCTAAACCCCGCCTGCCGCAGCTTGATCGTGCTCACCAGGATCGATGGCGGCGGTTCGGGGGCGCCGTGGAAGAAGAGGAGGTCTGAATACTGGTCGGAGAGGCCGAGGAAGGGGCCGATGGCAGGCGCGCGCAGGCCGTGGCGGACGACGGCGCGCTCCCAGACCTCGGCCTGCTCGCCCAGGAAGCTGGTGAGGGAGATCGGCGCGGGCGGCGCGGGCTCGAGGCCCACGGCCCGGGCGATCGCGGGCCAGACATTGGCCCAGACGAAGACGTCGCCGTTGGTGATGTTGAAGGTCTCGTCCGCCGCGGCCGGGCTGGCCGCCGCCCAGGCGAGGGCGCGGGCGATGAGGTCGGCGTCCACCGCCTCCATGATCGTCTCATGCACGCCCGGGCAATGGAACGGCGAGCCAAGTTCCCGGCAGACTGCCGCATAGGCGCCCAGCACCGGGATCAGGTTCATCGCCACGCCCCAGGCGCCGCCAAAGACGATCTGCGGGCGCCAGATAGTGAATCGCCAGTCCTCCTTGGCGCTCGCCTCGCGGATGTAGTCTTCCTGCAGCCAGTAGAAGTTGTCGTGCCGATCGCGCGGGGCAGACTCGCGCGCCGGGATCCTGATGCGATGGAGGTGGGCGCCGTAGGCCTTCGTCCCCTGCAGAACGCTGACATGGCGCAGGCCCTTCGCCGACCGGCGCAAGGGGTCCATCAGGTTGCGCATCATGGCGAGGTTGGTCTGCATCTGGTCGGCGGACAGCCAGCCGGCGACCAGGCCCTCGGGCTTCTCGAAGAGGGCGGCGTAGATGATGTGGGTGACGTCACCACAGCGCTCGGCGGCGGACTCGCAGTCCGCGCACGTGTTGAGGTCCACGGGCACGTGCTCGAATCCTACGGTCTCGGGCAGGTCAGGGCGGCGGCGCGAGAGGGCGAGAACGCGCCAGCCAAGGCTGGCGAAATGGGCGACGGCCGAGCGCCCGATCACCCCGCTTGCGCCGGCGATCAGGACGGTTCCCGGCGCCTCGCTCATCCGACGACCTCATTTTCCAGGTCTTCACCGGCGAAGTGCCGGCGCAGAGTGGCGATTGTGAGCGCGACCATCTTGGGCACGGCGGCGGAGGTCGCGCCGGCGGTGTGGGGCGTCAGCACGGTGTTGGGGACATCGGCCCACCGCTCCGGCGGCGTGGGTTCCTGGGCGTAGACGTCCAGCGCCGCCATGCCGAGGCGGCCTGACTTGAGGGCGGAGATGAGCGCGTCCTCGTCGACCAGCTGGCCTCGCGAGACATTGACCAGCAGGCCTTCGGGCCCAAGGGCCTCGATCACGTCGGCCGAGATCAGGCCCCGCGTCTCCTCGATGGCGCGGGCGGCAACGACGAGGATGTCGCTGGTACGGGCGAGATCGATCAGGCTTTCGGCGCGCGGGAAAGGCGCGTCCGGCTTCTCGCGCGGCCCCCACCAAGAGACGTCGAGGCCGAAGGGCGCGCATCTGCTCGCGACGGCGGTCCCGATATCGCCCAGGCCGACGATTCCCACTTTCCGGCCTGCCAGTGTGGGGGTGACCATCTTGGCCGTCGGCTTCCAATCGCCGGCCCGCAGCTGACGGTCGCCTTCGGCGATGCGTCGCCAGGCGGCGAGGATGAGCCCCATCGCGTGGTCGGCGACATCCTCGTGGTTCACGTGCGGCGAATGGGTAACCTTCAGCCCCCTCGCCCGCGCCCATTCGAGGTCGACGCCGTCGTAGCCGACGGTGAAGCAGGAGATCAGCGAGAGCCGCGGGAGGCCCTCCGCCAGCGGCTTGTCGACAGGGAACTCGCCGGCCACGACCATCGCCTCGATCGTGTTCCGGGCCTCGATCGGCGGGTGCTCCCAGAACCGCCAGACCGTGAAGTGCTCCTCGAGGAACGGCCCGAGCATCGACAGGTGCGGCTGCATGATCAGCAGGGCGGGCTTGGCTGACATGGTGGGTCGCCTCGTGCGGCAGGCCTTCTCTTCGCCCCAGTGGTAGATCGCTCGTGGTCGCCTTGGCTAGGGGCGTCCGGTCAATCGAGCGAACCCGCCGCGTCTCCCCGACGGGTGGTTGGACGAAAACCGGGTCACTGCGCCCACTCCGCGAGTTGGCGGAAAAAGGCGCTGATTTCATTTGCCTTCGACCCCGCTTCGTCCGTGCGCAACGAAACCAAGCCGTGGGTCGTTAACCTTTTGCGCACGGAAGTCGCGCTCCAGCAGTCATGGGAGAGTATTCGAGATGAACGCCAAGATCCTGGTCACGGGGGTCGCGGTCGCCGTCCTCGCCGCCGGCCTCGCCGCCGCTCAGACCGACCAGACCGCCCCAAGTCCGTCGACGGCCGGAACCGCGGCCCCGTCCGCCACCGCCAGCTCCGACATGGGCGCGAAGACCCATGCCCACCACCACGCCCATCACAACCGCATGGCGAAGAACGAGCGGCGCAGCGTCGGGGGCGCCTATGCGGCGCCGGCACAGCCGATCCCCTACGCACAGCTCGATCAGTATATGAAGGCCTCGCCGCGTGAGCGGATGGCCATGGCGCAACAGGCCAACACCGGCGCGACCGCCGACACTTCGGCAACGGCGCCGGCGGCAAGCACGGGCTCGAACATGGGCGCGGCCGGGTCTGACAATCCCAATGCGTCGACACCGCCCCAAAGCTCGATGGGCAGCAGCTCAAGCCCCATGACGGGCTCGGCCAGCCCGCCCTCGACGATGGCTCCGAGCGGTTCCGACACGACCGGCATGCCCGCAGCGGCCGCGCCGAACACGCCGCCGCCAAACCCACCGCAGTAAACCTCGGCTCTTCGTTTGCTGCGACTTCGGTGGCCGGGCGGCGACGCCCGGCCACTGTCGTTTGCGAAATACAATTTACCACGAACCTCACGAACCACACGAACGGATGAAGAATAAACATCGCGCCCTCGGCGCGGATAACTGCAATTCGCTCCCCGAACTTCATGAGACGTTCGTGAAGTTCGTGAGGTTCGTGGCTTAAATGTTGATGAGGCCAAATCTCGAACCAAGATTCCAACGACAGGACGTCGTGCAGCTGTGCCCGGAGACGGAAGCGCCGAGCGGGCTCAAATGCTTGTCGCGCATTGAGTTCGATCAAAGCGCGACCAAGGGGCGCGCTTAGGCTTGTCGGGTCTAGCGTCCAACGCGCTGGGCCGCGCAGTCATGGCCTCCAGCCGTGCTGGGCGGCAGGCGCCTTCTGACATCCTGGGAGAGTATCCGAGATGAATGTGAAGATCCTGGTCACCGGAGCCGCCATCGCGGCGCTTGCCGCTGGGGCGGCCGCCTCGCAAACGGCCCCCGCCGCCAGCTCGACGGACACGAGTTCGTCCATGAGCGCGCCGAAAGACGCATCGGCCACGGCCGGTACGGAAAAGGCCGCCAAGCCCAAGGCGCACCATAAGCGCATGGCGTCGAACGAGCGGCGCGCCAGCCGCAGCCAGTACGCTGCGCCGGAACAGCCGATCCCGTACGCCCAGCTCGACCAATACCTGAAGGCTACGCCGAAAGAGCGGATGGCCATGGCGCAGCAGGCGAACACCGGTACGACCGCCGACACCTCGGCCACCGCGCCGGCCACCGCGGCCACACCAGACGCTCCGCCGCACTGAACAATCGCCGCGGTCTGCACTGACTGCGAGGGCCGGGGCACTATCGGATTCGCAGATCGCCCTGCAGTCTCCAGCGGCGCCGTCCTTCATCGTCCTTCTCCCCTTGCGGGAGAAGGTGGCCCCGCGAAGCGGGGTCGGATGAGGGGTCGACGCACCTCGCCGTTGTGCCGGCGCCGTTCTGCGGAGGGTCGGGGGGACCCCTCATCCGTCCGCCTTCGGCGTCCACCTTCTCCCGCAAGGGGAGAAGGGAGTCGTTGGGCGCCTGCAAATGGAAATGACGACCCGGAGTCGTGATAGTTCCTGGGCTGATGGCGCTGCATGAACTCGTGATCCGACCCGCGCGCGTTGGCGAAGACGCTGCGCTGGTTCGCGTGCTGCTCGAGACGTTCGAAAGCACCTGGCGGCCCCAGATCTCGGTCGCGGCGGCCAAGGCGCATCTCGAGCAAGGGCGCGCTGCGACCTATGTCGGCGAGAGCGGTCTGGAGTTCTGGGTCGCCGAGCTGGAGGGCCAGATCGTCGGCCTGATTCATTGGCGGGACGACTTCGTTCACGCCCTGCACGTGCGCCCAAGCCACGCGAGGTCCGGCGTGGGTTCGCGCCTGATGGATCGCGCCGAAGCGGACATCGCCAGCTTGGGCTTCGAGCAGGTCCGCCTGGAGACCGACACCTTCAACCTCGCCAGCCAGGCCCTCTACCGCTCGCGCGGCTACCGGGAAGCCGACCGATATCCGGACGAAGAGTGGAACAGCGGCCTGACCACGATCCTGTTGGTGAAGTCGCTCGGCTGACAACGGCGCCGCCGCGCGTCCCTCACCCTGCCCGCTGGCGCTGGCGGTGCGCCGTGACCTTCGCCCGGTTGCCGCAGACGCTCATGCTGCACCAGCGCCGCGCGTGAGCGCGGGTGCGGTCGACGAACATCAACGTGCACCTGTGCCCTTCGCAGCCCTTGATGTGCGTGAAGTCGTCCTCGACCACGACATGCGCGATGGCTTCACCGATAGGGAGCAGCAGGCTCTCGGGCGAACGCCAGCGGCGGGCCTGCTCCAGGGCGAGGCAGCGGTGACCATGCTCGTCGGCGTGGGCGACGAGCCGGGCGAAGGTCTCGTCGCGCTCGAGCAGCCGGTTGAGGGGTGTGAGATCCTCCAGGGCCTCTGCGCCCAGCGGCCGGCCGGCATGCGCCGTGACAAATCCCCTGAACCAATCCCGCAGGTCCCGCGCCTGGCCCGCCACGCGGTCCAGCTCGCCGGGCGCGGCGCGAGCGGCGACCGCCTCAAGTTCGGCGGCAGGGACCAGGCCAGCCTGCCCCAGCCAGTCGATGAGCCCCGCGCCGTCAGAAATCCAGTCGACCGGTTGGTCCACGGGCGTGGCTATCGAGTTCAGGAAATCGAGACCCCGCGCATCGGCGATGAACAAGGCTGGGAGATTGGCGGACGTCATGGTGGTGCTGGCCTCGTCTGAACGCACTTCAGCTAACCACTCAAACAGAGGTTGACAAGTTACGAACCACGGTTGTAACCACCTCGCATGCTACAGAACGGTTTCAACGGACGCGTCGGCGGAAGCGAACGGCGAGAGGGAGCGAGATGACCGACAGATCGGAACTGACCGTTGTGCTGGCGCACGGCGCCTGGGCCGACGGCTCGAGCTGGGCGCGGGTGATCGAGCGCCTGCAGGCGGAGGGACAGCGCGCGCTCGCCGCGCCCCTGCCCCTCACCAGCCTCGCGGACGATGTCGCGGCCCTGGACCACACGATCGCCCACGCCGGCGGCCCGGTGCTGCTGGTCGCCCACGCCTATGCCGGCGCGGTGATCGGCGAGACGCGCTCAGACAAGGTCAGGGCACTCGTTTACGTCGCGGCCCTGGCGCCCGACGGAGGGGAAACCGTCGCCGACGTCTTCTACCGCCTGCCGCCGCATCCCCTGGCGCCGCAGCTCGCGCCCGACGCCAACGGCCTGATCTGGCTGCCGGATGACGCGTTCGGAACGGCCTTTGCGCCGCAGGCCACGAAGGCGGAGCAGGCCGTGCTCGCCGCCGTCCAGCGGCCGCTGTCCCCTGCCTGCATCAGTTTCCCGGTCGCCCGGCCGCTCTGGCGAAACCTCCCCAGCTGGTATCTCGTGGCCGAAGAGGACCGGATGATCGTCGCCGACAATCAGCGGTTCATGGCGGCGCGCATGGGCGCACGGACGGTCTCCCATCCCGTGGACCACACGCCCCTGGTCGCCCACCCGGAGCTGGTCTCGGCCCTCATCCTCGACGCCGTCCGCGCCTGACGCGGGACGGGCGAAGGCCGCGAGATCCAAACCCCTTCGACACCGATAAACAGGTTAGCTTAGAGGAGACGACTGATGACCGACATCACCTACCGAACCGTCCAGGCCGACGGGGCCCAGGTCTTCTACCGGGAGGCGGGCGAGCGTGGCGCGCCGAAGCTGCTGCTGCTGCACGGCTTTCCGACGTCCAGCCACATGTTCCGCGACCTCATCCCCCTTCTGGCCGACCGCTTCAACATCGTCGCGCCCGACCTTCCCGGGTTCGGCCGGTCCGATGCGCCGCGGGTGAACACCTTCGATTCCCTGGCCGAAACGATCGAGCGGTTCACCGACGCGGTCGGCTTCGACCGTTACGCCGTCTATGTGTTCGACTATGGCGCGCCGACCGGCTTTCGCCTGGCGCTGCGCTGGCCCGAGCGGATCACCGCGATCATCTCCCAGAACGGCAACGCCTATGTCGAAGGCCTGAGCGAAGGCTGGAATCCGATCCGCGCCTATTGGGAGGACGCCTCCGAGGCCAACCGCACGGCCCTGCGCGCGATGCTGACTCCCCAGACCACGTACTGGCAGTACACCCACGGCGCGGCCGATCCGCAACGGGTGTCGCCGGACGGCTACACCCTCGACGACCACTACCTCGCCCGCGACGGGAATGCGGAAATCCAGCTGGACCTGTTCGGCGACTACAAGTCGAACGTCGCTCTGTATCCGTCCTTCCAGGAATACTTCCGCAACCACCGCCCGCGGCTGCTGGCCGTGTGGGGCCGCAACGATCCGTTCTTCCTACCGGCGGGAGCGGAGGCCTTCAGGCGCGACCTGCCGGACGCCAGGGTGACCTTCCTCGACACGGGTCACTTCGCGCTGGAGACCCACGCGGCCGAGGTCGCGGCGGAGATCCGCGCCTTCCTCGCCTGAGCTTCGCCCACCTTTTCCCATGAGGCAGACATGACCGACAGGATCGCCATCATCACTGGCGCGAGCCAGGGGATCGGGCGCGCCACCGCCGTGCGGCTGGCGCGGGATTTCTCGGGCCTGACTCTCGTCGCCCGCAGCGCCGAAGACCTCGAGGAAACGGCCGGCGCCGTCCGCGGGGCGGGCGCCCGGGCGCTGCCCCTCGCCCTCGACCTCGCCGATCCTTCGGCGCCCCGGCGCGTGGTCGACGAGACGCTCGCTGCGTTCGGGAGGATCGACGCCCTGCTGAACATCGCCGGGGCTGTGCCCCAGATCGACCTTTTCGAAATGACCGACGAACAGTGGGAGGCGGGGCTCGCGCTGAAGTTGCACGGCGCGCGGCGGCTTACCGTGGCGGCGTGGCCCGAGCTCAAGGCGGCCCATGGCTCGGTGGTGTTGATGTCAGGCAATTCTGCGGTGTTTCCCAAGGCGCCCTACGCCGCCGTCGGCGTTACCAATGCGGCGATCATCGCCCTGGCCAAGGCCTTCTCCGACCGCGGGATCGACGACGGGGTGCAAGTGAACAGCGTGCTTCCCGGCCCCGTGATGACCGGTCGCCGCCGCTCCTACCTGCAGCACTGGGGGCCGCTGCACGACATGACAGTCGAGGAGGCGACGGCGCAGTTCCCCAAGGCCGCCGGCATCGCCCGCTATGGGGAACCCGAAGAGATCGCCGAGCTGATGGCCTTCCTGGTCTCCCCCGGCGCCAAGTGGATGACCGGCTCGGCGGTCCGCATGGACGGCGGCGAGGTGAAGTCGCTGTGAACCGGCCGGACGCGCCTCAACCTACAGGCTTGTCCCCACGCTCCCCTGAGCAAAGACTCAGCCTGAACGCACCCGTCGGACGGACATCCGCTAGCCGGCTTGACGAAGCCGGAACATTTCGAGAACATGCGGGCCAGCGGAGGGCCGACATGAAGCCGAAGATCAGCCTCATCAGCCTTGGCGTGCGTGATTTCGAGAAGGCCCTGGCCTTCTATCGGGAGGGTCTGGGTTTTCCGGTTCACAACTTCACCGACGGCGAGGATTTCTGCATGCTCCCTCTGGAAGGGACATGGCTGGCGCTCTACCCGAAAGACAAGCTGGCGGAGGACGCCACGGTGCCCGACGACGGCTTGGGATTCCCTGGTTTCTCCCTGGCGCACAACGTGAGCAGCAGGGCCGAGGTCGATGCGGTTTTCGCCCACGCACTGTCTGTCGGGGCGAAACCCGTGAAGGCGCCGCAGGAGGTGTTCTGGGGCGGATACTCCGGCTACTTCGCGGACCCGGACGGATACCTCTGGGAAGTGGCCCACAACCCCTTCACCGACCTCACGTGACCTGAGCTCCTGCGCCCCGCTTGCCCCGACGTCTCGTCTGAGTCTGAATCAAGGAACCGCGGCCCGAGCGCGGATGGGAGGACACAATGACGGAACGCACAGGCGGATGCGCGTGCGGCGCGGTCCGGTTCAAGGTCACCGGCCCCTTCATGGGCGTCGGCGTATGTCACTGCACCGACTGCCAGAAGGCGTCCGGGGGCGGCCCGAACTATGTAGCCCTGGCGCCCAACGACTCCTTCGAGGTGACCAAGGGAGAGGCGAAGATCTATCGCAGCAAGGGCGACAGCGGCGGCGAAGTTCGCCGGGCTTTCTGCGCGGAATGCGGGACGCCCCTCTGGAGCTTGCCGCCTGGCGCGCCTTTCACCCCGATCAAGCTGGGCGCGCTGGACGACAGCTCGGACCTCACACCGATGCTGCACCTCTACACGTCCTCGGCGCCGCCGTGGCACCTGATGCACCAAGGGATTCCGACCTTCCCCAAGGCCCCGCCCGGCCCACCGCCCATGCCAAACTGAGGGGAAGCATCAAGGCAACCGTGTCGCGCCTTTCGGTTCGGGATAGGGCGCGCCATCCTTGTGGAGGAAGCGGCCGACGGCGGCGGGGCTCATCATGTCGATGTCGGAGCAGGTGGTGAGGTCGTCGGGCGAGCGCGAGCCGATCTCCAGGTAGACCGCGGTCGCGCCCGACCGGTTGATCATGTGGTGGCCGTTTCCCGAGTTCTTCGGAAAGGCTGCGCAGTCGCCCGCGCGTAGCACCGTCTCGCCGCCATCCTCCACAAGCACGACCTCGCCTTCGAGGAGGCAGACGAACTCGTCCTCATGCGAATGCCAGTGACGCTGGCTCGACCAGCCGCCGGGCGGCAGGCGCATCAGATTGACCCCGAAGTCCTTCAGCCCGCCGGCGTTTCCCAGCCTCTGGCGGATGCGTTCCGCACACGGCGCATCGAACGGCGCCGGATAGCCCGAGCCCTGGAACCTTGGCGCCGCGGCGAGGTCGATCTTCGGCATGGGCTCCTCCCTGAGATCCCGAGGGGAGCCTAATATAAATGACCACGAACCCCACGAACTACACGAACAAGAAAGAATAATCAGTGCGCCTTCGGGCAGCTGGCTCCAATCCCTCGCCCTTGGATTTCACCAGGCGTTCGTGAGGTTCGTGGCTTAAATACAGGTTCAGCTTCTCGCCGGAGGATCCGACGACAAGACGCCCTGCCCCGCCAGCGCTTCGTTGCCCCTCAAAGTCTGGCGACGCGGAGGGTTACCTGTTTGCCGTGGAAGCGCCGCTGCTCAGGGCTCGCGCTGGGCGTTGGCGAGGATGGCCTCGGCTTGCGCGAAGAGGGCAGGATCGATCTTCAGGTCTGCCGCCGCGGCGTTGTCGTCCAGCTGAGCCGGCCGGCTGGCGCCGACGATGGCCGAGGCGACGTTCGGCTCGCGCAGCACCCAGGCGAGGGCGAACTGCGACATCGTGCAGCCGGCCTTCTGGACGACGGGCTTCAACTTCTGCACCGCCTCCAGGATCCGGGGTTGCAGCAAGTTGCTCATCATCTGGCCCATGCTGTCGCTGGCGGCGCGCGAGTCCGACGGTGGCTTGGAGCCCGGCTGGTACTTGCCGGTCAGCACGCCCTGGGCCAGCGGCGACCAGACGATCTGCGAAACGCCATTGGCGGCGGAGAGCGGGATCACTCCCGCCTCGGGACGGCGATACAGCATCGAATACTGCGGCTGGCTGGAGACGAAGCGCTCGACTCCGGGAAGCGCGAACGCCGCCTCGATCTGCTTCGGAGACCATTCGGAAAAGCCGATGTAGCGGGCTTTGCCGGCGCGCACGACCTCGCTCAGGGCTTCCATGGTCTCTTCGAGCGGGGTTTCCGCATCGTAGCGGTGGCACTGGTAGAGATCGACATAGTCGGTCTTCAACCGCAGCAGCGAAGCGTCCATCTGCTTGAGGATCTGCGCGCGCGAGAGGCCCTTGTCGGTCGCGCTCATCGGGAAGAAGACCTTGGTGGCCAGGACGTAGCTGTCCCGCGGCCGGCCGGCCAAAGCCCCACCGAGGAAAGTCTCCGCCGCGCCACGGCCATACACATTGGCCGTGTCGATGAAGTTGATCCCGAGGTCGAACGCCCGATCGAGGCAGGCGCGGGCGGTGTCGGCCTCCACGCCCACGCCGTAGGTGAGCCACGAGCCCAGCGATATGACCGAAACGTTCAGGTCGCTCGCGCCCAATCGACGAAACTGCATGCCATTCTCCTCGGATGTGGCTCAGCCTCATCCCTGTCAGGATGGCGACATTGTGGTTGATGACAGCAGATCCCGCGCAGGCTTGCGCCTGGGTCGTCACATTAGGCAGAGTCGGCGTCGTCGATCTCAAGGAGGGTCCGCTTCCATGCTGACTGGCTCCTGCCATTGCGGCGCATCCCACTGGACCCTCGAGGGCGATCCCGGGCCCGCCACGGCGTGCAATTGCACCCTCTGTCGTCGCTACGGAACGCTGTGGGCCTATGACTACGAGAACGAGCGCATCCACATCTCGGGGCCGACTGCGTCCTACAGCCGGGCGGACGAGAAGGATCCCATGCTGGAGATCCTGTTCTGCCCGACGTGCGGCAACGTTCTCTGCTGGCGAGCCCTGAAGCTCCACCCGGACGGTCGCCGCCGGATCGCGGTCAACCTGAGGCTGGCAGACCCCGACGCGGTCGCGGACATCGCCATCGAGCACTTCGACGGCTTCGACACCTTCAAGGACCTGCCCGGCGACGGCCGCTGCGTGCGGGATATGTGGTTTTAGGGGGCGGATATACGCGCTTCGAGCGTCTGTTCGCCCCCTCAAGCTCCGTCATCGCCGGGCGTCAGTCCCGGCGACCCATGGTTCGGCCTTGAAGAGCGTTCCGCATTGACCGCGCCGGGCGGCGCGGTCACCCCAAGTCGATCGGTTTTCACGGCGAACCGTCCAGTCATTCCACCCACCGTGGCCGCGCTCAGCGCGGCCACGGTGAGCGCTCGCACAGTCGATCGATGGGTCGCCGGGACTGACGCCCGGCGATGACGGAGTTTAGGGGGAAGCGAGGAGGAAATGCTCCAGAACGAGGCTGGGCGAAGGCCTAACGCTGAAACTTCCCCCTTACCGTCCGAACTTCTGGAACTTGATGCGGTGGGGGATCAGGGCGTCGGAGCCGAGGCGGCGCTTCTTGTCTTCTTCGTAGGCTTCGAAGTTGCCCTCGAACCATTCGACATGGCTGTCGCCTTCGAAGGCCAGGATGTGGGTGCAGAGGCGGTCGAGGAACCAGCGGTCGTGACTGATCACCACGGCGCAGCCGGCGAAATCCTCCAGGGCCTCTTCGAGGTTCTGCAGGGTCTCGATGTCCAGGTCGTTGGTCGGTTCGTCGAGCAGGATGACGTTGCCGCCGGCGGTGAGGGTCTTGGCGAGGTGCACGCGGTTGCGCTCACCCCCTGAGAGCAGGCCGACCTTCTTCTGCTGATCCTGGCCTTTGAAGTTGAACGAGCCGACGTAGGAGCGACTGACGATCTCGCGGTTGCCGACCTTGATCACGTCGAGACCACCTGAGATGGCCTGCCAGACCGTATGGTTCGGATCGAGGTCGTCACGGCTCTGATCGACGTAGGCCAGCTTGACCGTCTCGCCCAGGCGAACGCGGCCGGCGTCGGGCGTTTCCTGGCCGGTGATCAGCTTGAACAGGGTCGACTTGCCCGCCCCGTTGGGCCCGATGACGCCGACGATGCCGTTGGGCGGCAGCTTGAAGTTGAGGCCGTTGAACAGGACCTTGTCGCCGTATTCCTTCTCCAGGCCGTCGGCCTCGATGACGACATTGCCAAGGCGCGGGCCCGGCGGGATCTGGATGGTGGCGAAGGACTGCTTCTCGCGTTCCTGCGCGGTGGCCATTTCCTCATAGCGGGCGAGGCGCGCCTTGCTCTTGGCCTGGCGGGCCTTGGCGGAGGAGCGGACCCATTCCAGCTCGCGGGCCATGGCGCGCTGGCGCGCCTCGCTCTCGCTCTGCTCCTGGCGGACGCGCTTTTCCTTCTGCTCCAGCCAGGCGGAGTAGTTGCCCTCGTAGGGGATGCCGCGCCCGCGATCGAGCTCGAGCGTCCACTTGGTAACCTGGTCGAGGAAGTAGCGGTCGTGGGTGACCAGGATCACGCAGCCTGGGAAGTTCTCCAGGTGGTGCTGCAGCCAGGCGACGGATTCGGCGTCGAGGTGGTTGGTCGGCTCGTCCAGCAGCAGCATGTCCGGCTTGGAGAGCAGCAGGCGCGCCAGGGCGACGCGGCGCTTCTCGCCGCCCGACAGCTTTTCGACCCCCGCTTCGTCCGGGGGACAGCGCAGGGCGTCCATCGCCATCTCGATGCGCGAGTCGATGTCCCAGAAGTCGCCAGCGTCGATCTTCTCCTGGAGGTGGGTCATTTCCTCCATCAGCTCGTCGGAATAGTCCTCGCCGAGCTTGGCCGCGATCTGGTTGTAGGCGTCGAAAATCTTCTTCTCGCCGCACCAGGCGATCACGTTTTCCCAGACGTTCTTGGCGGGATCGAGCTGGGGCTCCTGCTCGAGATAGCCCATGCGCACGCCGTCGGCGGCGCGCGCCTCGCCGTTGAACTCCTTGTCCAGGCCGCCCATGATCTTGAGCAGGGTGGATTTACCGGAGCCGTTGACGCCGACCACGCCGATCTTGGCGTCGGGGTAGAACGACAGCCAGATGTTCTCGAACACCTTCTTGCCGCCGGGATAGGTCTTCGACAGACCCTGCATCTGGAAAATATATTGCGCGGCCATGCGCTCACGCCGTCCTTTCGAGGGAAAAGGGCCTGCTGCTCTTGTGGGGAAAGCGGCCGTGAGATAGCGACGCGGCTCACGATTGCCAAGGCGCAATGGTGTCCATACGCGGGACAGGGCTCTCCGGCCGCAGGGGACGCCATCAACTGGACGCCCAAGCGCGGCCTGGCCGCATTCGATCTCAGACCTCCATGACCCTCGATACTTCCGGCGCTCTCGTCCTTTTCTCCGGCGGCCAGGACTCCGCCACCTGCCTGGCCTGGGCGCTCGATCGCTTCGAGAGGGTGGAGACCGTCGGCTTCGACTATGGCCAGCGGCATGCCGTCGAGCTGGAGGCGCGGCAGACGGTGCGGGCGGCGATCTCCGCAAGCTTCCCGCAGTGGCGCGAGCGCATGGGAGAGGATCGCATCCTCGACATCCGCAGCTTCGGCGCGATCGGCGAGACCGCCATGACCGCCGACCGCGCCATCGAGGTCGATGCGCGCGGCCTGCCGACCACCTTCGTTCCGGGGCGGAACCTCGTCTTCCTGACCTACGCCGCCGCCGTGGCGGACCGCCGCGGCCTCTCCCACCTTGTGGGAGGGATGTGCGAGACCGACTTCTCGGGCTATCCCGACTGTCGGCGCCAGACGATGGATGCAATGGAACAGGCCCTTCGGCTTGGCATGGATCGGCCCTTAGTCATCGACACGCCCCTGATGAGGCTCACCAAGGCGGAGACCTGGGCGCTGGCCAAGCAGCTGGGCGGAGAAGCCCTGGTCGAGATCATCCTGGAGCATTCGCACACCTGCTATCTGGGCGAGCGGACTGAGCGTCACGCCTACGGCTACGGCTGTGGTCGCTGTCCGGCATGCCAACTTCGCGCCCAGGGATGGGACACCTGGATCGCGGCGGGCCGAAAGGCGCTGGAGACATGACCTACGCCGTCAAGGAGATCTTCCTCACCCTGCAGGGCGAAGGCGGCCAGGCCGGACGCGCGGCTGTCTTCTGCCGTTTCGCCGGCTGCAATCTGTGGTCGGGCCGTGAAGAAGACCGGGCGAAGGCGACCTGCAATTTCTGCGACACGGACTTCGTCGGGACCGACGGCCCCGGCGGCGGCAAGTTCCGCACGGCGCAGGACCTGGCGGAGGCGGTGGCGCGGACTTGGCGCGGACCGATCGAACACGCCCTGGTGGTCTGCACTGGGGGCGAGCCCCTGCTGCAAATCGACCGCCCGCTGATCGAGGCCTTGAAGGCGAAGGGATTCTCGATCGCGGTGGAGACGAACGGGACGCTCGCGGCGCCCGAGGGGATCGACTGGATCTGCGTCAGTCCCAAGGCCGGCGCGCCCCTCACCCAGACTCGGGGCCAGGAGCTCAAGCTGGTGTTTCCCCAGGAGGGCCTCTCGCCGTCCCAGTTCGAGGACCTGCCGTTCGAGCGGTTCTTCCTTCAGCCGATGGACGGCCCGGACAGGGAGGGGACGACTGCGAAGGCCATCGAATACTGCCTGGCTCACCCGCGCTGGCGCCTGAGCATGCAGACCCACAAATATCTCGGAATTCCGTGACGGTCGCCAAGCCGTAGCCGCCGGCGTGTAAGCGTCCAGCTGGCGCCCGCGGTATGATCGTCAGCCAATTCAGTCAGCTTATCTGGAGAAGTTCTTTGGAAGGGATCGCGTGAGCACGGACGCTCCGATTTTCGAGGTGACCAAGGCCTGCAATTTCGATGCGGCCCACCGCCTGCCGGACGGTCCGCCGGACAGTCCGTATGCGCGGTTGCATGGCCATTCCTTCCGGGTCGAGGCGACGCTGCGCGGCCCGGCGACGGCGCCGATCGGCTGGGTGGCGGACCTCGGCTCTCTGGATGCGGCGCTCAAGTCCGTCTGCCAGGAGCTCGACCACTCCCTCCTCAACGACCACTCAGGACTGGAGAGCCCGACCCTGGAGGCCCTCTGCGTCTTCTTCGCCGAACGGCTATCGGTCGCCTTCCCCAGCCTGGCCCGCATCGTCGTCGCCCGGCCGACGAACGGCGAGCGCTGCAGCCTGGACCTCGGGTTGACGCTCCCACTCCCCCCATTCCGCGTCATCTGACAGCTCTCCCTCGGGAAGACTGTCACCAAGGCATCCGGTCTGAAACGTCACCAACCTATCAAGGCAGGACAATAGGACTCCCTTCTCCCCTTGCGGGAGAAGGTGGCCGCCGAAGGCGGACGGATGAGGGGTCTCCCCCAGCCCTCCGCGTTGCGGCGCCGCGCTCCACCCGAGAGGTGCGTCGACCCCTCATCCGACCCCGCTGCGCGGGGCCACCTTCTCCCGCAAGGGGAGAAGGGAGAAGGGAGAAGAGAGCGGTTTCAGCGTTGGGACCTGCAAAAGCCGCGGCATCTTCCCAAGCGTGGCCTGGATGATACAGACCGATCCGCGTGCGGAAGGGAGAACCGCCTCCGCCCTCCTTGAGTCTGGAAGATCCCGAGCATGTCGTTGAGCGAAACCGCCGCCGTTCCCGCCCAAAACTGCGCGGTGTCCCACCGCGACATGGCCAATGCGATCCGGGCCCTGGCGATGGACGCGGTAGAGAAGGCGAAGAGCGGCCACCCGGGCATGCCGATGGGAATGGCCGACGTGGCGACGGTGCTCTTCACCAGAGCGCTCAAGATCGATCCGGCCCGTCCCGACTGGGCGGACCGGGACCGCTTCGTGCTCTCGGCCGGTCACGGCTCGATGCTGCAGTACGCGGTGCATCACCTGCTGGGCTACGCGGACATGGGCATCGACCAGATCGAGGCCTTCCGTCAGCTCGGCGCGCGGACGGCGGGCCATCCCGAGTACGGCCACGCGCTCGGCATCGAGACGACCACCGGGCCGCTTGGCCAGGGGATCACCACCGCCGTCGGCCTCGCCCTGGGCGAGCGCATGCTGGCCGAACGGTTCGGTCACGAGCTGGTCGATCACCACACCTTCGTCATCGCCGGCGACGGCTGCCTGATGGAGGGGATCAGCCAGGAGGCCATCGACCTGGCCGGCCACCTGAAGCTGAGCAAGCTGATCGTGTTCTGGGACGACAACGGGATCAGCATCGACGGCCCCACGAGCCTCGCCACCTCCACCAACCAGGGCGCCCGCTTCGAGGCCGCAGGCTGGCATGTGCAGGCCATCGACGGGCATGACCCCGACGCCATCGCGGCGGCGATCGACGCGGCGAAGGCTGTCACCGACCGTCCCTCGATGATCGCCTGCCGGACCGTCATCGGCTTTGGCGCGCCCACCCGCGCCGGCACAACCAAGGCCCATGGCGAGGCGCTCGGCGCCGCCGAGATCGAAGGCGCGCGCGCGGCGCTGGGCTGGAGTTCGCCCCCGTTCGTGATCCCCGAACCGATCCTGGAGGCGTGGCGCGCCGCGGGCCGTCGCAGTGTCGCGGCGCGTGAGGCGTGGGAGGGCCGGCTCGCCGCCTCACCGCAACGCGCCGCCTTCGAGGCGCGCCTGTCGGGCGAGCTTCCCGCCGAGGTGTTCGAGCGTCTGGCCGCCTTCAAGGCGAAGATGTCGGCGGAGGCGCCCAAGCTGGCGACGCGCAAGTCCTCGGAAATGGCGCTCGGCGAGATCAACGCCGCGACGGACAAGACCGTCGGCGGCTCCGCCGACCTCACACACAGCAACTTCACCATCACCCCCGGCCTTGGCTCCGTCGGGCCGGACGACGCCACGGGCCGGTACATCCACTACGGCGTGCGCGAGCACGCCATGGCCGCGGTGATGAACGGCCTGGCCCTGCATGGCGGGTTCGTCCCGTACGGGGGCACCTTCCTGACTTTCGCCGACTACGCGCGGGGGGCCATCCGCCTTTCGGCGCTGATGGGGCTTCGTGTCGTCTATGTCATGACTCACGACTCCATTGGCCTCGGCGAAGACGGGCCGACGCACCAGCCGGTCGAGCACCTGGCGATGCTCCGCGCCACGCCGAACCTCGACGTGTGGCGCCCGGCCGACGCTGTGGAGACCGTGGAGGCCTGGGCCTGCGCCCTTGCCTCCAGTCGCACGCCCTCGCTGCTGGCCCTGTGCCGCCAGGGCCTGCCGACCCTGCGTACCGCCGCCTCGGAAGAGAACCTGTCGGCCAAGGGCGGTTACGTGCTGCGGCAAGCCGATGGCGCCCGCGAGGTCACCCTGCTCGCCACCGGATCCGAAGTGGAGATCGCCATGGCGGCTGCCGACCGCCTGGCCGCGGACGGCGTCCGCGCGGCCGTGGTCTCCATGCCCTGCTGGGAGCGCTTCGAGGCGCAGCCGGGCGCCTATCGCAGCGAGGTCCTGGGCGTTGCGCCGCGCGTCGCGGTCGAGGCGGCCGCCCGGCTCGGCTGGGACCGCTGGATCGGCGAGCGCGGCGCGTTTGTCGGAATGGAGGGTTTCGGAGCCTCGGGGCCAGCGCCTGCGGTTTACGCCCACTTCGGCATCACTGCCGAGAATGTGGCGAGCGTGGCGCGCGGCCTCATCTCCCGATGATGAGCAAGAGCCTGATCCGTTTGCACGGAACAGATGCAAACGGATCAGGCTCTACGCTTTTGAATCTAGAGCAAATTATCCCCGTTCAGACGGTTCCGTCTGAACGGGGTTTGCTCTAGGCGCGATGCCGGCGCTGAAGACGCGGTCGCGCTTGCGCGCGGCGGTTTCGCAGGCCGATTCGACCCCATCATCGAGCCTGAAGCGGAAAGCATCAGGCCTTCAGCGCACGATCCGGCGGGCTCGACGGGATGGCTACCCGGCTAAGCAGAACCTGATGCGTTTGCACGGAAAAGATGCGGACGCCGAGTCAGGCTCTACACTGTTGTTTCCAGAGAAAAACATTCCAGTTCAGATGATTCCCAGAACTGGAATTCCCCCGTCCCGGGCTTCAGAGCGCTTGTCAGAGCATCGACTCTGCCGCTCGTCGCTGAGCGACAGCCAAGCACTGATCAACAGCTCCAAGACACAAGAATGTGGCTCTGTCGGCTCTTTTTTCCGATCTGGCCTGGAACCCGACAGGAATCAAGGGTCCGTGGCTCAGAATTGGGCAAGACTGTTGCGCAAATGCTGCGTTCCTATGCATTTTTATGTCCGCGTTATCCTCCACTACGGTGATTGACATCGCGCCTTTAGCGTGGGCGAACCTAATCACCCCCCTCCTTGTTCGGGGATCAAAATGCCGTCTTTCGTTTCATGTCGCCCACGCCACACAGCGCTAATGTGCGCAGCCGCGGGCCTCGCCCTCGGCCTCGCGGGCGGCGCCTTCGCGCAGACCATCCAAAGCGCGCCCACGACGTCCGACTCGGCGGCAAGTTCCGCCGCGCCTGCTGTCGACTCGTCGGCAAGTTCTGCCGCGCCTGCTGCGCCGCAGTTCAGCACGAATCCGTTCGTTAAGTTCTTTCAGTACCAGGCCTGGGAAATCGGCAAGGCCGGTCCGCCTGCGGATCCCAATGCGCCGCCTTCACGGCGGCCGTCCCCGTTCCCGCCCGCCCCGGAAACCACGCCCCCCATGCCGTTCACGGAATGGCCCTATGGCGGCGCCACAGTCCTCGGCGCCAACCGGCCGAACTCCGTCGACAGCCCGCTGATGGCGGCCATCAGCGACACCTGGCTGGGCAAGGCCATGAGCGAGGCGCACATCCAGGCCTATGGCTGGGTCGAAGCCGGCGGCAACATCAGCTCGAGCACGGTCAGGGGCGGCAACGCGCCGGGCGGCTACGACTACAATCCCAACACGGCGCAGCTCGATCAGGCTGTGCTCTATATTGAGCGTACGCCCGACACCGTGCAGACGGACCACGTGGACTGGGGCTTCCGGATTTCCGGCATTTACGGCGTGGATTATCGATACACGACGGCCCTTGGTGTCGCGAGCTATCAGCTACTGAAGAAGAACAATAACTATGGGTACGATTTCCCCATGGAATACGTCGAGCTGTACGTTCCGAAAATCGCCGATGGATTGCTGATCCGCGCCGGTCGCTTTATCTCCATCCCTGATATCGAGGCGCAACTCGCGCCTAACAACTATATGTATAGCCACTCGATCACCTATACATTCGACAACTTCACGAACACCGGCATTGTCGCGACCCTGGCGGCGACGAAGAACATCTTCATCACCCTCGGATTGGTCGATGGAACGGAGACGGCCCTGTGGAACGTCGGCAAGCAGTTGCCGAACCTCTACGTGCTCGCTGGAAACGCCGACCCCCTCTATCCGGGGCGCCAGTTCCGCAGGGATCCGGGAGCCAGACCCTCCTTCACGGGGTGCCTGCGGTTACAGAGCGACAGCGCGCGGGACGACATTTACTTCTGCGCCAACTCGATCAACAACGGGGCATGGGGTTACAATAACCTGCAGTGGCTCGGGTTCACCTACTATCACAAGTTCAACGACCACTGGCATATTTCCACAGAGTTCTGGCACATTCAGGAAAATGGCGTGCCGAACGTCGACAACCCCGCCGCGCAGGCCATCATCGCCGGCGGAGGAACACCGTTCTCGCCGCAATTCATACAGTTCAACGCACCGGGCGGCGCTCATTGCCACAACATCAATCAATTGAGCTGTAACGCCCCGGAACAATCGGCCTTGTTCTACCTCAATTATAACCCAGGGCCGCTGAACAACTTCTCACTGCGCGGCGAGGTCTTCGACGATATCGTCGGCCAGCGGACGGGTGTCGCCACCACCTACTATGAAGTGGCGCTGGGCTGGCAACATTGGCTTTCGCCCCAGATCGAGTTGCGGCCGGAGCTCGACTGGTACCATTCCGCGGACCAGAACGCCTTCAACGGCAACGGCAATCTCGGCATCGCGCCGAACCGTAAGACGCAGCTTGTCGCTGCAGGCGACATCATCATGCACTTCTAAGGATAGGTTTGACGGGGCGCGCGCCCTCCTAATCGAGGAGCCTTGCTTCGACGCGTGGGCGGTCCTGTCCTGAAGGACATCAGGACAGGACCGCCCTTGCTGCTGCTTGACCCCGAAAGTGTCGCGGCCTTTGGCGGCCGGAGCGTCGCCAGCCTAACAACCGATCCGGCGACCCGGCGCGCCCCTCACCAACGCAGTCATGCTGCGAGGCAACGCGCCCCAGAGAACCCTCTGCACGATCCGGCAGCCGCTTCTCAGCTCAATGCTCATGCTGCTCGCGACGAGCCCAAACTTGTTCGAACGTGAATTGTCGCAGAATTTCGCTGTCCACTCACGTAGTGACAAATTCACTCAACAACTTCTGACTGCTATTTATTTAATCCACTCCTGCATAATTTAGCGGCAACAGCATCTACAGGTCTTAAGTTATTATTTTCCCGTTATATTTGCACTTCTCGATTCAGATGGTTCCTTAACGCCACGCGCTGATACGTCCGTGCTGCGCCGCAACAAGCGTTGGTTGGCGCGCAGACCCGAAGCGCAGTTCGCCAGCGTAGATGAGGTTGGTCCCGGTCGCTGACGTCAGCCTCGCGCTGACGCGGACCCAGCCCCTCACGTCCCGCAATCACAAAGCGGACCTGGCGAACAAAGGCTCGGGGCGACCTAGGGGATGTCGAGAGATGAAGCCGGCCACCAGATTCACCATCGCTGCGCTGTCAGGCAGCACGGCGATATTTCTTGCGCTGCAGGCGAGCGCAGCGGCGAGCGCGGATTCGAACGCCGCCGCGGACGGACCTGCAAGCGTTTCCGAGATCGTCGTGACCGCATCCAAGCGCGAGTCCACAGTACAGACGACGCCGATCAGCATATCGGCGGTCAGCGGCGCAGATCTGCAGGCTCGTGGCATCGCGAGCTTCGCTGACCTCGCTCAGGGAACGCCTGGCGTCTCGCTGAAGAGCGAAGGGCCGAGTCAGACGGAGGTCGAGATGCGGGGCATGACCTCGAGCGGCGGCAACACCGCGACGGTCGGCTTCTACCTCGATGATGTTCCCCTGAGCGGACCTGCAAACGCTCAGAACGGACACGTGGTGATCGATCCGGATCTTTATGACCTCAATCGCATCGAGATGCTGCGCGGGCCTCAGGGCACGCTGTTCGGAGCAGGCTCGATGGGCGGCACGGTCAGGCTGATCACCAACCAGCCCGATCCGACCGGGTATCACGCCTCAGCCGAGACCATCCTGTCGGGAACTGACGGCGGATCCTTCAATCACGCCGAGAACTTCATGGTCAACATGCCGCTTGTGCAGGACAAGCTGGCGTTGCGCATCGTGGGAACTGAAAATTATACGAGCGGTTGGATCAACCGCATCACGGCTTTCCCTTTCCCGGCGACCGGCCCCGGGGGCACCGTGCGCGGCAACGTCCAGGACGCTCCCATCGAGAGCCAAGACCCGGGCTCAAACGCCTATCAACTCTACGGGGCGCGCGTCAGTCTGCTGTGGCAGCCGACGCCAAACCTGACGATCACGCCTGCGTTCTTCTACGAAACCAGCAAGCAAAATGGCCCCAGCGCCTATGACAGCGTCAGCGCCACCAACAGCGCTCCCGGCGGCGGTCTGGCGCACTACCAGCCTTTCAACATCGCTGAACCGCTCACCGATGAGATCAGGGTCTACAGCCTCAATGTAAACTATCACTTCAAATGGTTCGATCTGACTTCGACCACCGCGTATTGGTCCCGGCTGTCGACCCAGACAGAGGAGGCCAGCGAGGCCTTCAATAATCCGAACACGGGCGTTACGTTATTCGCGAACTTCGGCGCTCCATTCAACCCCGGCTATTATGGCCCGACCGGGTCGGGCCCGGAGTCGGGCTTCGAAAGCGATCCTTCCAGCCAGCTCAGCCAGGAGCTGCGGTTGACTTCAAATGGTGGCGGAAAACTCACCTGGGTGGCCGGACTCTATTACAGCCACTTCGACTCCTTGTGGACCTTCGCCGGCACAACGCCCAACTTCTCATCCTATATGGATCTCGGCTCGCTCCAGCCGGCGACGACACCCAACTGGTTCGACGCCCACGAGCCGACCCGGCTCACGCAGACTGCGGCCTACGCCGACGCGTCCTATGCGTTCACCAGCGCGCTCAAACTCGAGGTCGGCGCCCGGGTCAATTACTCCGACTATCACTTCTCTTCTTGTATCAGCGGCTGGGGATCCGCTCTTGGAGCCGCGACTCCCTCCTGCACGGGACCCGTCAGTCAGTATAATACGAGTTTCAATCCGAAATTCACACTGTCCTACACTTTCAGCCCCGACCTGATGGCGTATGGAACGGTGGCGAGCGGCTTCCGTCCAGGCGGGGCCAACGCTCTTTATCCGACCACCGGGGCGGTCTGGGGAGCGGCCTTCGCCGCGATGCACTATACGGGCAACAAGTGGCCCTCCACCTATGGATCAGACTCTGTCTGGAGCTACGAGGCCGGCGAGAAAGCCAGGCTGTTCGATCGCCGCCTGACCGTGAACGCCAGTGTCTATTACGAGCACTGGAGCAATATCCAGCTCGAGGCGTATCCCGACGATTGGGCGCTGAACATCAATGGCAAGTTCGCGGACGTCGAGGGAGCCGAGGTCGACATCTTCGCCATTCTAGGCGCGGGATTTAACCTCGAAGTCTCAGGTGGCTACGTACATGAATATCTGGATGGGGGGCCGCACTGGGTGATCACCCCGATCCACACCCTGCCGGACGTCGCCCCGGAGAGCGGAACCGCCACTCTCAGCTATTCGAGGCCGCTCAGTGACGACTTCACATTCACGGCTAGATTGGAGAATACCTATACCGGAAGGCGCTATTCCTTAGCCTTTCCGGTTCCATTCAACTCGTTCGGCGCGTACATACCCGTGTCCGCATACGACCTCACCAATATTAGAGCGGGCGTGAAATTTCGCGATACGTGGTCCGTTACCGCGTTTGTCGACAACGTCTTCAACAAACATGCCCAGCTAGAGAGCCTGTATATGGAAAATCTGGCCAGCACGGCGTTCAATCGGATCGTCACCAATCAGCCGCTTACGGCGGGTGTCGATCTGAGTTATCGCTTCTAACCTTCCAGAGCTTGGACCCGAGGAACATCCAGACGGATCAAGGCGCACCTTGGACGTCGCCATCTCCCCGCGGACCGGGCCGGCGTCACGAAGATGTCACAGGAACCCCGCTTAAGGACAGGACTCCGCTTACCGAAAGCGGAGCGCTTGGAACGCGGCAAGGGCGTCGAGCCGGAGGCGGACAGGGCGCGCCCGGCGCTCTGAATCGCCCGTGTCTTCGTCGTCCCACGCGAGGGGGCATTCGCGTTTGACCAACAGCAGCGAGCCTCCCACCGCGCCGCCTCTGGGACTGTCGCGAGGACGACAATGGGCGATCCTGGCGCTCGTGGCCGCCGTGGTTTTGGGTCTGTTCATCCTGGGCCCAGCCGTGAGCCGGCTCCTGGCGCCTAAGCCCCCGCCGCCGGCGCCCGCGCCACCGCCGGGGACCTTTCAGGCGACGACGGAGCAATGGGCGACCCTGGGCTTCGCCAAAGCCCAGCTGACGGATTTCCTGCCCACGGACTCCACCGAGGGCAGGATCTCGACGGACGAGACCCACACCACGGCGGTATTCTCGCCTTTCACCGGCCGGGTAACCCGCGTGCTGGCCCAGGTCGGCGACCACGTTCGCGCCGGCCAGTCGCTCTTCGCGGTCGACGCCGCCGAGTTCGTCCAGGGCCAGAGCGACCTCATCACGGCCGGCGCCCAGGTGCGGCTGACCAAGGCGACGCTCGAGCGCCAGGAGGCCCTGCTCAAGGCGAACGGGGCGGCCGTGAAAGACGTGCAGCAGGCGCAGAACGACTACGCCACGGCGACGGCCAATCTCCAGGCGGCGCGCAATCGGCTTCGCGTGCTGGGAATGAGCGCAGCCCAGGCAGCCGCCGCCGAGGCCGGCGCCGGCGCACGCGGAATCGCGCCTGATACGGTGGTGGTTTCGCCGATCACTGGCGTGGTCACCCAGCGTTCGGTGGGGCCTGGGCAGAACCTCGCCAGCCTCGCCAGCAACGGCGGCGGGACGCCGGCCTTCACGGTCTCCGATCTCTCACGCGTGTGGCTGGTGGGCGAGGTCCGCGAGGCGGACGCGCCGCTGGCGCATGTGGGCCAGATGGCCGACGTCCGCGTGGGGGCCCTGCCTGGCCAGGTCTTCCGCGCGAAGGTCGATTTCGTGTCCCCGGTGGTCGACCCGACGACCCGCCGGGTCACCGTCCGCGCCTCGATTCCCAATCCGGGCGGCGAACTGAAGCCCGACATGTACGCGACCTTCGACCTGATCACCGGGTCTGCGCATCAGGCCATCGGCGTTCCAACTGAAGCTGTGATCTATGAGGGCGAAACCGCGCGGATCTGGGTGGCGGGTCCCAACCGTATCCTGGCTTTGCGCATGATCAAAACGGGCCAGGCCCACGACGGCATGGTGGAGGTCCTGTCCGGACTTCGCGCCGGCGAGACGGTCGTGACCTCCGGCTCTCTCTTCATAGACCGCGCGTCCAAGGGCGGATGAGACGTCGCCGATGAACTCCGTCATTGCCTTCGCCCTTCGGCGGCGCGGCCTGGTGATGGTCTTCCTCGCCACGGTCCTCGTGGCGGGAATCTTCGCTTTCACGGGCCTGAACATCGAGGCCTATCCCGACCCCGTGCCGCCGCTGGTGGAGGTGGTGACCCAGAACACCGGCCAGTCGGCCGAGGAGATGGAGCGCTACATCACCATCCCGATCGAGATCCAGGTGGCGGGGATTCCCCACATCGCCTCGATCCGCACCATCTCCCTGTTCGGCCTGTCGGACGTGAAGGTGCAGTTCTCTTACGACTTCACCTACGACCAGGCCGAGCAGCGAGTGATCGACCGGCTCACGCAGCTAGGGACTCTGCCAAACAACTCCCAGCCGCTGATCTCGCCCGAAAGCCCGATCGGCGAGATCTACCGCTATCGGCTGGTCGGGCCGCCCGGCTATTCCGTGACCGACCTCAAGACCCTGCAGGACTGGGTGCTAGAACGCCGATTCAAGGCCGTGCCGGGCGTGATCGACGTCAGCGGCTGGGGCGGAAAGACCAAGACCTTCGACGTCGACATCGACAAGAACAAGCTCATCGCGAACGGCCTGACCCTGTCCCAGGTCGTCAGCGTGATCAACAACAGCAACATCAACGTCGGCGGCCAGACGGTGAACATCGGTCCGCAGGCCGCCATCGTTCGCGGCGTGGGACTGATCCATTCTCCCGAACAGATCGCCGACACGATGATCTCGGCGAACAACGGCCTGCCGGTGAAGCTGCGGGACATCGCCACGATCGAGGTCGGCCACCTTCCGCGCCTGGGTATAGCCGGTCAGGACGGCGACGACGACATCGTCCAGGGCATTGTCCTCATGCACCGGGGAGAAAAGAGCACGCCCACGATCAAGGGCGTCGAGGACGAGGTGAAGAAAATCAACTCGTCTAATATTCTCCCCCCCGGGGTCAGCATAAAGACAATCTATGACCGTCGCAATCTGATCAATGTCACTACCGACACTGTTCTTCACAACATGGCGGCAGGCATAATTCTTATCTTCTTCATTCAGTGGCTGTTTTTGGGCAATCTGCGCAGTGCAATCATCGTAGCGACAACGATCCCATTCGCACTTTGCTTCGCCATATTGATCATGACCTTACGCGGGGAGTCTGCAAACCTGCTCTCGGTTGGCGCCATCGACTTCGGTCTCGTTGTCGATGCGACCGTGATCATGGTCGAAAACATCTATCGCCATCTGAGCCGGCCGATTTCCACGCCGCGCGGCCGCGCCAACCGCACGGCGCGCAAGCTCGCCACGATCCGGGAGGCGGCTTCGGAGGTGAACCGGGCGATCTTCTTCTCGGCCGCGATCATCATCACAAGCTTCATCCCCCTCTTCACTCTGGTCGGCGTCGAGGGACACATCTTCGGCCCGATGGCCAAGACCTACGCCTACGCCATCGCCGGGGGCCTGCTGGCCACCTTCACGGTCACTCCCGCGCTGAGCGCCTTGCTGATGCCGCGCACGGTCCAGGAGCGCGACACCTTCATCGTTCGCGTCCTTCGCCGGATGTACGAGCCGGCGCTCGAATTCGCCCTGGGAAACCGCATCCTCACTCTTGGCGGCACGGCCCTGCTGGTGGCGATCACGGTCCTCGCCGCTTCGTCGCTCGGGCTCGAGTTCCTGCCGCACCTGGAGGAGGGCAACTTCTGGATCCGCGCGGAGATGCCGGGAGCGACGTCGCTCGAGTCGAGCAATCGCTTCGTCAACGAGATGCGCCAGGTCATGCTGCGCTATCCGGAAGTGAAGACCGTCGTCTCGCAGCACGGCCGACCCGATGACGGAACCGACGCGACAGGCTTCTTCAACGCCGAATTCTTCGTGCCGCTCAAGCCATTCGACACCTGGCCACACGGGATGGACAAGGCGAAGCTGACACGGATCCTCAACGACGATCTCACCCGCCGCTTCCCAGGCGTGGACTTCAACTTCTCCCAGAACATCGAGGACAACGTCGAGGAGGCCGCCTCGGGTGTGAAAGGCGAGAACTCCGTCAAGCTGTTCGGCAGCGATCTGGAGACGCTTCAGAAGACAGCGGAGAGGATCAAGGACGTGATGGCGACCGTGCCGGGGATCACGGACCTGGCCGTCTTCAATTCGCTGGGCCAGCCGACAGTGCGGATCGACGTCGACCGGGCGAAGGCCGCGCGCTACGGCCTCGCCCCGGGTGACATCAACACCACGGTCCAGATCGCCATAGGCGGCCAGGCGGCTGGCAACCTCTATGAGGAGGGCAGCGACCGCAACTTCCCGATCATGGTGCGCCTCGCGCCGGAATATCGTCAAAGCCTCGGTGCGATCCGCCGCATCACGATCGGCGCGCCCAACCCCGGCGGCAGCGGCATCGTGCAAATCCCGCTGACCGATGTCGCCTCGGTCAATCTCGTGTCGGGCGCCTCGTTCATCTACCGCGAGAACCAGCAGCGCTACATCCCGATCAAGTTCAG
>DASXGQ010000173.1:0-28716 GCA_036488995.1 Caulobacteraceae bacterium | reverse complement strand
GACCTGTGATGTCGCCGTTGATGCCTTGCACGCCCGTCGCGAACTGGGGCTTCACCGTGAGATCGGTGAAGGTCATCCGCCCGTTGGGGAAATCGATGCGGTCGATGTCGATCGGCAGGTTGATCTGTGGAGCGCTGCTGGGCGGCGGCGGCGCACTGGGCCCCTTGGTCGGCCTGGACTTCGGATTTGAGGCGGGCTTCAGCGTGAGCGTGGCGACGCCGGGCGGCGGGGTTCCCTGCTGCCCCAGCACGGCTCGGATGTTGAATACATAGTTCGGCTCCAGGACCACGCTGCCGTAGGCGTTGTCGGCGAGGATGTGGGCGATCCTGACCGCGAACGGCTTGCTGGCAGCCGTGACGCCGGTGGCCGTGAGCTTGTCCCAGGTGACGAGGTCCGAATTGAGCGTCGGATCGACGGCCTGAAGGCTGTCGACCCAGAAGCCGCCCGTGAAGCGCGCGTCGCCGGACGGCGAAAGCACCACCTGGCCTTTGGCCGAGGCGTCCCCGCCGACCACGGAGACCTTGGCGATCTGGCCGATATAGGGCTGGAAGCGGTTGAGCTCGACGCCGACCAGGGCGACGTCGAAACGCCCGCTCGGCTTGGCGCGGGCGCCGCTCGGCAGGGTGAGCGCGCCCTTCACATCCAGCCTCGAACCGTCGTCTGCTTCGGCGTGGGCCTGGACCTGCAGGGGTCCTGCGAGCGGATAGGCGAAGCCGGTGACGGTCACATCCACCGGATCCACTGTCCAGGCGACCGGTTCGGGCGCCGCCTGGTCTTCGATCGACGCTTCGCCCTTCTCGACCCGGATGTCAGGGGCCGACACTGTCCAGGCTGGTCCCTTGGCGGCGGCCGCCCCCGCCCCCGGCGGCGGGACGAGGGCGGCGAGGTTGATCGTCCCATTCCGGTCTCGCCGGGCGTCGAGCTGCGGACGGCCGAGGACCACATGCGCCACGGACACCGCGCTCCGGCTCATGTCGACTTGGACGCCCGAGACGGTCAGGGCGTCGGCGCGGAACAGGCCGCCCGCGCCCGACGGCGGGCCTAAGGCAACGGGCTTGATCGCCCCATTCCGGCCTCTCCCGGCATCGAATTGCGGACGGCTGACGACGAATTGCCCTACGGAAGCGGCACGTCGGCCGAGATCGAAACGGACTCCCGAGACAGTCAGCGCGTCCGCGCGGAACAGGCCGCCTCCGCGATTGTCGCGGACCACGGCCGACCTCAGCGCAGCGTTGTCGAGATCGGCCACGAGACTGAGGGTTTTGCCGCGCAGCGCGACGTCATAGTCGCCCTGGGCGTCGAGCAGGCCGGAGGTGAGCGTGAAAGGAAGGGGGCCGGGGACGACTTCCGCCAGCCGCTCGGCCCGCCACCCCGTCAGACTGAATCGCCCCTTGGACGCCAGAGGGGCCATGCCCACCGCGCCGCGCCAGGACAGCCGCTCGCCCGCGTCGCTCTCGCCCGACAGTGAATAGGCCCCGCCGTTCGCCGTCGTGTTGAAGTTTCGCAGGCTGAACGAGATCCTGTCGAACCGCTTTTCGAACGGGTGCGGGCGCATCTCGTCCACGAGGTCGGCGCTCCCCCCCGTCAGGCGCAGGCGCCGGATGCGCAGTGACAGAGGCTTCTCCTTGACCTTCTGCACCAGGACGAGATCGGCGAGATTGATGCGCCCGTCAGGCCTGCGCACCACCCTGAAACTGGGCCTGTCGAGATCCAGTTCGTTGAAAGTGATCTTGCCGATCAGCAGCGAAGGCCAGGACAGCCTGGCGTCCATCTGCCGGAAACCCAGCATGGGCCGGCCGTCGCGGTCGGGCAGGCCGAAGCCGTCGAATTCGGCGTGCAGGCCCAAGGGATCGAGCCTCACGCGGTCCAGGCGCGCGGTGCGGTGATAGCGCTGAGCGAGCGTCTTCAGGATCTCAGATCGGACGAAACCAGGCGCGCCCAGGTAGGCCCAGGCGACGGCGATCGCGATGACCCCCAACACCGCCGCAATCCAGGTCGCCGCGACCGGCCAGCGCCGCGCGCGCGTCCGCCCGCCGGAACCCGGCGCGGAAGCCGCGGAAGCCTCGCTAGCAGACATCGCCCGCTCGCCTGACACCCCGACATACTCCCCTCTTCCCGTGCGCAAATTGTGAACGGGAAGCAGCTCGCTGGCCAGCGGTCCAAGGGCGAGACCTGCTGGACGGCGAGAACCCGTTCAGCCTGTAGATCGATCGTGCCGAGCTGCACTCGGGCGGACACCCTAGAGAGCGGAGGGAATCAGCCTTCGCGCCCCTGGCTCTCCGCATGGGCAAAAACTTGCCGTCAACGGCCGGATGGGCGCACGATAGGGTACGAATCACCTTTCGAAATCAAAGGTTGGCGAACCGATCACGAGAGGTTTAGAGTCGCCGCAAAGCCGAGTGATAGACGCCGCGAGGTTGCCGTAGCGGAAGACGGCATGGCCTCAGAAGCGCGGACCGGCGCAAGAGGAAATGAACTTCGGTGCAGCGCACGGACGTCTCGGGGGCCGACTATTTCCACAAAGTCGTAGATTGCCAGTGGGCCTGCCCCGCCCACACCCCTGTGCCCGAATACATCCGGCTGATTGCCGAGGGGCGCTACTCCGACGCCTACATGGTGAACTGGAAGTCGAACGTCTTTCCGGGAATCCTCGGTCGGACGTGCGACCGCCCCTGTGAGCCTGCCTGCCGGCGAGGGCGGGTCGAGGACGAGCCGGTCGCCATCTGCCGCCTCAAGCGGGTCGCGGCGGACAACAAGGACGATATCCGCTCGCGCCTGCCTACTGCGTCCAAGGTGAAGAACGGCAAACGCATCGCCCTGATCGGCGCGGGGCCAGCCTCACTGACCGTGGCCCGCGACCTTGCGCCGCTGGGCTACCACCTCACCCTGTTCGACGGCGACCCCAAGGCCGGGGGCATGATCCGAAGCCAGATCCCACGATTCCGCCTGCCCGAATCGGTGATCGACGAAGAGGTCGGCTACGTCCTCGACCTGGGCGTCGAGCTTCGGTTGGGCGAGCGGATCGACAGCCTCAAGGCGCTGCTGGCTCAGAAGTTCGACGCGGTCTTTGTCGGCTCCGGCGCGCCGCGCGGACGCGACCTCGACATCCCAGGTCGCGCGGAGGCGGCCGCGAATATCCACATCGGCATCGACTGGCTTTCCAGCGTCTCGTTTGGCCACATCGACCGCATCGGCAAGCGGGTGATCGTGCTGGGCGGTGGCAACACGGCGATGGACTGCTGCCGCACCTCGCGCCGACTGGGCGGCGAGGACGTGAAGGTGATCGTCCGATCGGGCTTTGCGGAAATGAAGGCGTCACCCTGGGAAAAGGAGGACGCCATGCACGAGGACATCCCGATCCTCGACTTCCTCACGCCCAAGGCTTTCACACACGACAACGGCCGGTTGACCGGCGTCATGTTCGAGAAGGTCCGCGCGGAGTACGATCCCAAGGGCCGTCGGAGGCTCGTCCCCACGGGCGAGCCCGACCAGCACTTCGAATGCGACGACGTGCTGGTCGCGGTGGGCCAGGAGAACGCCTTCCCCTGGATCGAGCGCGACCTGGGCCTCGAGTTCGACGAGTGGGACATGCCGGTGGTCGACACCGTCACCATGCGATCTACTTTGCCCAACGTGTTCTTCGGCGGCGACGCGGCGTTCGGGCCGAAGAACATCATCTGGGCCGTGGCCCACGGCCGCGACGCGGCGATCTCAATCGACCTCTTCTGTCAGGGTGACGACGTGTCCGTCCGGCCTCTGCCGGGTGTGAGCCTGATCAGCCAGAAGATGGGCATCCACGAGTGGAGCTACGACAACGATATCTCCAATGACGCGCGCTTCCGCGTGCCGCTACGGGACAAAGCCCAGGCGCTGAGGGATGTGCGCATGGAGGTCGAGCTGGGCTTCGACCGCGCGACGGCTCTGCGCGAGGCCGAGCGGTGCCTCAACTGCGACGTCGAGACGGTCTTCGCCGAGCCCCTGTGCATCGAATGTGACGCGTGCCTCGACATCTGCCCGGTCGACTGCATCACTTTCACCGAGAACGGCGATGAGGACGACCTGCGCGGCCGCCTCACGGCTCCGGCTCTCAACCTGTCGCAGGACCTGTACGTCTCCGGATCGCTCAAGACTGGGCGGATCATGGTCAAGGACGAGGACGTCTGCCTGCATTGTGGCCTGTGCGCCGAGCGCTGCCCCACCGGAGCGTGGGACATGCAGCGCTTCATAATGGAGTCCGCCTACGCGGGACACGCATGCCAAAGCCGCTGACCCGCACGAACGACTTCGTCGTCAAATTCGCCAATGTGAACGGCTCTGGTTCGGCCAGCGCGAACGGAATGTTCGCCAAGTCGATCCTGCGCATGGGGGTCCCCGTCGCGGCCCGGAACATCTTCCCCTCGAACATCCAGGGCCTGCCGACCTGGTTCGAGGTGCGCGTCAGCGAGGCCGGCCGCCTTGGTCGGCGCGGCGGCGTCGACCTGATGGTGGCGATGAACCCGGCCACATGGGACCAGGATCTCGCCGAGATCGAGCCCGGCGGCTACCTGCTCTACGACTCGACCAAGCCTCTGCCGCCCGCGAAGTTCCGGCCCGACGTGAACATCGTCGGGGTGCCGCTGACCGAGATCTGCAACCAGGCCTACTCGGATCCCCGTCAGCGTCAGCTGATGAAGAACATCATCTATGTCGGCGCGCTTTCGGGCCTGCTGAACATCGATCCCACCGTGCTCGAGGCCCTGGTCAGCGATCAGTTCGGATCCAAGGCCCGGCTGATCGAGGCTAACATCGAGGCCCTCAACCTCGGCCGGACCTATGTGGACGCGCACCTGGGACCGATCGGGCTCCAGGTCCGCCCCGCCGACGAGGTCGGCAATCGCATCTTCGTGGACGGGAACACCGCCTCAGGGCTGGGAGCGGTCTATGGCGGGGCCACGGTCTGCGCCTGGTATCCGATCACCCCCTCCACCTCCCTGGCCGAGGCCTTCACCGATTACTGCCAGGAGTTGCGCACCGACCCTAAGACCGGCAAGGCGCGCTACGCCATCGTCCAGGCGGAGGACGAGATCGCCTCGATCGGGATCGTCATCGGCGCCGGATGGAACGGCGCGCGCGCATTCACCTGCACCTCGGGACCTGGCGTCTCGCTGATGCAGGAGTTCGTCGGCCTCTCCTACTTCGCCGAGATCCCGGCAGTGATCTTCGACGTCCAGCGCGGCGGACCCTCCACCGGCATGCCCACGCGGACCCAGCAGGCGGATATAATCAGCGCAGCCTACGCCTCGCATGGCGACACCAAACACCCGCTGCTGTTCCCGCGCGACCCTGGCGAATGCTTCGAGATGGGGGCGCTGGCGTTCGACCTTGCCGACCGGCTCCAGACGACGGTCTTCGTCATGCTCGACCTGGACATCGGCATGAACGAGTGGCTCACCAAGCCCTTCGCCTGGGACGACACGCGCCGCCTGGACCGCGGCAAGGTGATGACCTTCGAGGACCTCGACGCCGGCCGGGAGTTCGGCCGTTACCTCGACGTCGACAAGGATGGCATCCCCTACCGCACCTATCCGGGCGTCCATCCTTCGCGCGGCGGCTACTTTACCCGCGGCACCTCCCGCAATCCCTACGCCCGCTACAGCGAGGAGGGGGCGGTCTATGTCGACAACGTCCAGCGGCTGCTGCGCAAGTTCGAGACCGCAAAATCGCTGGTGCCCGCCCCCGTGCGGCGCGACGCGCGTGGGCGCACGCGCTTTGGGGTCATTCACTTCGGCTCGACCGGTCCGGCGATGGACGAGGCGCTCGACCTTCTGGCGGCGGACGGTCTGGACCTGGATTCGCTGCGGATCCGCGCCTTCCCGTTCGCGGACGAGGCGGTCGACTTCATCGCCGAGCACGAGCTCGTCTTCGTCGTCGAGCAGAACCGGGACGCGCAGCTCCGGGCCCTGCTGATCAACGAGGCCGCGATCGCGCCGGCCAAGCTTGTTCCGGTGTTGCACTATGACGGCACACCGATCACGGCGAGGTTCATCGCCGGGGCGATCGCCGAGAGGCTCGGATCGACCGTGCCGAAGCAGATCACCGAGGCCGCCGAATGACTTACATCACCAAGCCCCGGCTGCATCACCCGAACCTGCCGACCAACGCGCTGGGGTTCACGCGCCGGGATTACGAAGGGCGGGTGTCGACGCTTTGCGCCGGGTGCGGTCACGATTCCATCAGCGCGGCCGTCATCCAGGCCTGCTTCGAGCTCGACCTGCCCCCCCATCGCATCGCCAAGCTTTCCGGCATCGGCTGCTCGTCCAAGACCCCGGACTACTTCCTGGGCGCTTCGCACGGCTTCAACAGCGTCCATGGCCGCATGCCGTCGGTGCTCACCGGAGCAAACCTCGCCAACCGGGACCTGATCTATCTGGGCGTGTCGGGCGACGGCGACAGCGCCTCGATCGGCCTTGGCCAGTTCGCCCATTCGATCCGCCGCGGCGTCAACATGACCTACATCGTGGAGAACAACGGCGTGTACGGCCTGACCAAGGGCCAGTTCTCGGCGACCTCGGACAAAGGATCGAGGAGCAAGCGAGGCGTACTGAACCACGACTCGGCGATTGACCTGGTCAGCCTTGCCCTGCAGCTGGGCGCGAGCTTCGTGGCGCGCAGTTTCTCGGGCGACAAGCCTCAGCTCGTCCCGCTCATCAAGGCCGCGCTCCTGCACAAGGGCCCGGCGTTCATCGACTGCATTAGTCCCTGCGTGCAGTTCAACAACCACGCCGGCTCGACCAAGAGCTTCGACTATGTCCGCGAGCATAACGAGGCGGTGAACCGCCTCGACGTGATCGCGCCCCGCATGCCGATCGAGATCGACCACGAGCCGGGCACGACCCAGCTGGTGACCCAGCACGACGGCTCGGTCCTGGCCCTGCACAAGCTTGGCGAGCATTACGATCCGAGCGATCGCGTCGGAGCTCTGGCCTATCTGCAGGCCCGTCAGGCGCTCGGCGAGATCGTCACGGGCCTGCTCTTCGTGGATCCCGGTTCGCAGGACATGCACGACGCCCTGGAGACTGTGGACGCGCCGCTCAACACCCTGGGCGATGCGGAGCTGACGCCCGGGTCGGCGGCGCTGGAGGCCGTGAACGCCGCGCTGAGGTAGGTCCTTCCGCGATCTCGCCTCGATTAACGCCGCGGCGGCCTCGCGCCCACCGTTCCGGCTAGTCGACGCGGCTCCGACGGAGCCCTTCTGATGGACTCGGAGACACCCCCGCAATTGCACGCCCCGTTGAGCCGTGGGAGCATCCGGTCTTCGGACACATGGCCCTGAGAAAAGAATGAGGGAGATGCGGGGATGGCTTACGCCCAGGGACGGGTGATCCACGACGCCGACAGCCATGTGATGGAGCCGGTCGACTGGCTGGTCCCCTTTGCCGAAGAGGGCATGAAGGAGCGGCTGCACCGCCGCGCGCCGCCGGCCAATCCGGCCGCCAAGGCCCCTCCGGAGAAGGTGCTCGAAGGCTTGATCGCTGGCCCCAAGGGGCGCTTCGCCTACGGCGCCGCCGATCCGGTCGAGCGGATCCGTGCGCTCGAGGAACTGGGCTTCTCCAGCCAGTTGGTCTTCCCCACCTCCGCTCTGGCGCCGTTCCGCACCTCGAGCGACGAGAACACCCTCTACGCCGGCGCCCGGGCGGCGAACCGGGCCATGGCGCACTTCTGCGCCGACCCGCGGCTGCTCGGCGTCGGCTTTGTGCCGCTCGACAATCCGGGCCGGGCGCTCGAGGAAGCTCAGGAAGCCATCCGCCTGGGCATCTCGGCGATCCAGGTTCCCTCGACCCCCGCCGGCGACAGGTCGCCAGGCCATGCGGAGCTCGACCCGTTCTGGTCACTGCTCGCGGAGACGCGGACGCCCTTCATGCTGCACATTGGGGCCGGCTCGCGAGTCCTGCCCCAGGCCTACGTCAACAACGGCAAGCCGCGGTCTCCGGACCTGCACGGCGGCGGCGAGAACCTGCGGTTCAAGGACTACATCGTGCTGCCGCACTCGGCAGAGATGTTCCTGGGCGCCCTGGTCTACGACGGGCTCTTCGACCGCCTGCCGGACCTGCGCGGCGGCGTGATCGAGTACGGCGCCTACTGGGTGCCCGGCTTCCTGCGCCAGATGGACATGGGCGCGCGCAGCTTCGGGCGCACCGACCCCTACCTGCAGGGGCTGTCGGCCAAACCCTCCGAGATCATCCGGCGACACGTGAAGTTCACGCCCTTCCCGGGCGAAGACGCCGGCTACCTGATCAGGGACTCCGGCGCCGACCTCTACATGTTCTCCAGCGACTACCCGCACCCGGAGGGCACCAACGATCCGATCGGACGCTTCGAGCGCACCTTCACGGAGCTGACCCAGGCCGACCGCGAGCTCTTCTATTCGAAGAATTTCGAACAGATGATGTGCGAACGGGTCCCGGCGCTGGCCTGACGTCGTCGGAAAGGGTGACGATCCGAATTCGGTGGGCCGTCCGTAGGCTGACTTCGGCTTCTTTTTCGTGTATCGGCCGCCGCTTCCTACTGATGGAGGCGAATATGCGTAAGCATCGTGACGTACACGACCTCGATTGCTTTCGAGGTGACGTCGAAAAGGCGTAAGGGCTTCCCCTCCGAAACTCGCGTCAAGCGCGGTGTTCGGGTCGTCCATGGCGACAAGGAGTTAGTTGAGAAGCTGGGTCGGAACGATCCATGCCCCTGCGGCTCAAACCGGTTATTTCAAGGGCTGTTGCCTCAAATCCGGTCGCCATGACGGCGCCAATCGCAACGACTTCTTTTAGAGAATGAGTGGAATTTCCCGTGATCCCCAGCCGCGTTGCTGTGGGATCACGGGAATGGTCCGTCCTGGCCCAACATCTCGGCGCGCCTCGCCTGGATTGGCGGGTGGCTGAGCCTCCCGAGTCCTTCGATGCGCAAACGGCTGCCGTCGGTCTCCTTGTGGTAATCGGCTATCCTTGGCGCCGGTCTAACGGCGAGGACGATCCAAGGCGGACAGCGTGCGTTCGAGCCGACGGACTCTCACCGGGCGCCACCTGGTGCACCGGCCTGTTCGCGGCTGCCCGAGACCAGCCTCAGCCAAGGGGGCGAGTGGAACGCACTCATCAGCAAGTACATTGGGACCATTCCGCTGAGCGCACCCCCCGGCTCGGAGGAGCAGTGCATATCCATCGGCCCCCCATGGAGAACCCCTGTCAGCAGGGCCATGACTGCAAAGGTCGGAGTCGCCGCGAGCCGTAGCCATTTGGCTATGCCAAGCGCGGCCACGGCGCCTCCATCACCACGGCTGGCGCCTCCAGTGGCGTTGGCGGATTGGGCCTCGGTCATGACTTCGCGCCCGCGTCGAGGTTCCTGAAGGCGGCTTCGCCAGCGTCCGACACCTCGACCCACTTCGGGGCGGGGGAGGCTTCGGCGGCGTAGTTGTCGTGCCAGTTCCACCACTTGTACGGCGGGGTCTGGGGATAGCCCTTCGGCGAGTCCTCCCAGGCCTCCTGACGGCCGAGCGGACTGATGTCGAGATAGCTCCAGGTGGTCCCCATCGCCTCGTCACCGCGGCTGTTGATGAAGTAGGTGCGGAACACGCGGTCGCCGTCGCGGAAGAAGACGTTGTGGCCGTGCCACTGATCCACGCCGAAATCCGCGTCGAAGCTGTCGGTGATGGTGTACCAGGGCATCTCCCAGCCCATCCGCGCCTTCAGCCGCGCGATGTCCGCCTGCGGCGCCCTTGAGACGTAGGCGAGGGTCGTGTCGCGGGCGTTCAGATGGGCGAGGTTGGCAACCTGGTCCGCTCCGAAGGAGCAGCCGCGGCAGGCATGTTCGGGCCATCCGAACACACCGGGTTCGAAGAAGGCCCGGTAGACAATCAACTGGCGGCGGCCTTCGAAAAGGTCGAGCAGGCTGGCCCTGCCGTCGGGCCCTTCGAACTCATACCGCTTCTCGACGGCCATCCACGGCATCCGCCGGCGCTCGGCGGCCAGCTTGTCGCGAGCGCGGGTAAAGTCCTTTTCCTTCACCAGCATCTCGGGGCGCGCCGCCTCCCAGGCGTCCGGCGACACCACCGGCGGCTTCTGCATGGCGGGTTGTCCGCCGTTCGCGCCGGTCTCAAGTGACTTGCTCATGGTGATCACAACCTCCGAATTGGCCGAACGCGCGGGCCTTGGGGCTGAATCGCCGCTCAAGCTCCCCGATCGCTGGTCTTTGGTCCGGGCCAGATTGGCGCAGAGGCGTCGGAGAGCGGGAGTGACAAGTTTGGCGGGATTACGATGGATTCGCTGATCACGGCCGCCGGGCGCGCGCTCGCGATGGGCGATCCTCTCGGCGCCCTGAAGCGGGTCGCCCTGCGCGATGACGCGCCTGCGCTCGCGCTCCGAGGCATAGCGATGGCGCAGCTTGGGGACTTTGCGCGCGCAAAGGCCCTGCTGCGGCGCGCGGCGCGGGCGTTCGGTCCGAGGGAGGCCGTAGCCCGCGCAAGGTGTGTCGTCGCCGAGGCCGAAATCGCGCTCGCATCGCGCGATCTGAGGCGGCCGCAAAGAGCGCTGGAGGCGGCGCGAACGACGCTCGAGGCGCACGGCGACCGGGTGAACGCGGCGCATGCGGGATACGTCGAAATCCGGCGCCTTCTTCTGATCGGCCGTCTCGACGAGGCGGAGATCAGGCTCGCGAAACTCGACGCCTCGCTCCTGCCGCTAGCCCTCCGGACAGCCCACGAGCTGGCGCTGTCGGGCGTCGCGACGCGGCGCCTCCGCGCCGGGGCCGCGCGGGCTGCGCTCACGCGGGCCGAGCAGATGGCGCGCCAGGCCGGGATTCCTGCGTTGTCGGCCGAGGTCGAAAGCGCGTTCCAGGCCCTGAACGCGCCCGCGGCGCGCCTGATCGCAGGCGGCGCCGAGCGGCCGCTGCTGCTCGACGAGGTCGAAGCGCTGCTGGCGTCGGAGGCGCTCGTCGTGGACGCCTGCCGCCACATCGTGCGCGACGCCATCTCGACGATCTCGCTCGCCAGGCGCCCGGTGCTGTTCGCGATCGCGCGGGCGCTTGGCGAGGCCTGGCCCGCCGACGTGTCCAGGGACAGGCTCGTCGCGCTGGCGTTCGGAGGCAAGGCGGCCGACGAGTCCCATCGCGCGCGATTGCGGGTCGAGGCCGGGCGGCTTCGCAGGATGCTGCGACCGCTGGCCGGGGTGAACGCGACGAAGCGAGGCTTCGCCCTGGCGCCCCGCCAGTCGCCCGAGGTCGTCGTGCTGGCGCGGCCCGTCGAAGAGCGGCATGCGGCGGTGCTCGCCCTGCTCAGCGACGGCGAGTCCTGGTCGAGTTCGGACCTTGCGCTTGCGCTCCGCGCAAACCAGCGCACCGTGCAGCGGGCCCTCGTCGCGCTTGCGCAAGAGGGCAAGGCGCAGTCCTTCGGCCGTGGTCGCGCGCGTCGATGGATGATCCCGCCTGCGCCGGGATTCACGACTGCCTTGTTACTCCCGACGTTCCTGCCGAGCGGCTAGGATCATGGCATGCGTAGGTCGGCAGCCGAAATCCTCCGTGCGTACGGACCCTTCCCCGAGGTCGATCACGTGCACGGCGTCACCTTTGACGGTCAGCACGTCTGGTTCGCGGCCGGAGACAGGCTGACCGCCCTGGATCCGGAGAGCGGGGAGGCGGTGCGCTCGATCGATGTCGCCGCCCATGCCGGAACGGCATTCGATGGGCGGCACCTGTTCCAGATCGCCGAGGACCGCATCCAGAAGATCGATCCGAAGACCGGCGACGTGCTCACCTCGATCCCGGCGCCCGGCGGGGGCGGCGACTCGGGCCTCGCCTGGGCCGAAGGAACGCTGTGGGTCGGCCAGTATCGGGATCGCAAGATCCACCAGATCGATCCCCAGACGGGGACGATCCTCCGCACCATCTCGTCCGATCGGTTCGTCACCGGGGTCACCTGGGTCGACGGCGAACTCTGGCACGGCGCCCGTGACGATGAGGGGTGCGATGTGCGGCGCGTCGATGCTCGAACGGGTAAGGTCCTGGAGGCGGTCGACATGCCTGCGGGCGTCACCGTAACGGGGCTGGAATCCGATGGCGGCGCACGGCTCTTCTGCGGCGGAGGGAGCAGCGGAACGGTGAGGGCCATCCGCCGGCCGCCTAGAAACCCCCAATGAACGTATTCCTCTGGCGACTAGAGCTCAGCGGCCTGCATCGCCGCGGCGGTGTTCGACGGTGAGGTCGTCGAGTTTGGTCTTGAGTTCCGGCGCAAGATTGTAGTCCGCGGCAGCGAGCGTATCCTTGAGCTGTTCGCTCCGGCTCGCTCCGAGAATGACTGACGTGATCGCGCTATTGGCCAGAATCCACGCAACGCTCAGCTTCGGCAGCGGCTCGCCCGCTTTCCTGGCGACAGCGATGAGCTGTTCCAGCGTTTCGAACTCGCGCTCCCGCCAGTAGCGGGCCCTGTACATCGCGCCGAACTGGCCCAATTCCGCCGAAAAGCGGCCTGTGTCGGGATCATCGTCCTTGTGGTAGCGACCCGTGAGAAGCCCGCCGGCGAGCGGATTGAAGGGATTGACGGCCAGGCCCTCTTCCTGCGCCAGGGGCAGCAACTCGCGTTCGATCTCGCGGAACAACAGATTGTAGCGGGGCTGTACTGACACGAAGCGCACGAGCTTCAGCGTGTCCTGCCGACCGATAGCGCGGGCAAGGCGATATGCCAGGAAATTCGAGACGCCGATGTAGCGAGCCTTGCCTGAACGCACGATGGCGTCGAGGGCATCAACGGTCTCGTCCAGCGGCGTCGTCGGATCGTCCATGTGGATCTGGTAGAGATCGACATAGTCGGTGTTCAGGCGCCGGAGGGAGGCGTCGATCGCGTCGAGCAGGTGTTTGCGTGAGACGCCCTTGTCCCACGCAGAAGGCCCCATCGGCCCGCCGGCCTTCGTGCCGAGAATAAACTTGCCACGCTTGTCTTTAAGCCAGCGCCCGGTGATCTCCTCGGAGCTCCCGACTTCATGCGGCAAGGCGCCGCCAGGATAGATGTTTGCCGTGTCTATAAAATTCACGCCCGCGTCTGCAGCGGCGTCAAGGATGCGGAACGCTTCTGCTTCGCCAGCCTGGTGTCCGAACGTCCCGGTCCCGAGGCAGAGACGTGAAACAGACAGGCCAGTCCGGCCGAAGTGTTTGAACTGCATGTTCATCCGTTCTTGGATTGTGGCGCGGCCCGCACGGATCTGTGAAGCAGAACCACCACCAGAAATTGGAGGATGGCAATAAAGAGGGGACCCGCGCACTTCCCCAGATCGTGCTCGAACAGACCGATTCCGGCATCCAGCAATTGCATGACGCCGGCGAGCACGCCGAGGATCAATAACGCGGACGTCGCGCGCTTGTAGATCGCCGCCAAGGCGAACACGGCGAGGGGAATTGTGCGCGCCGCTGCGTACAGGGCGAATATCAATGACGCCTCTGTCGGAACGGCGTCGGCAGGGACCAGGGATTGCGGACGGATGATCCCGGTGATGGCAAAGCCGCTCGCGACCAGGACATTGATTGCCGTGACCAGCGAAGCCAGCCGCATCGCATTCATGGTTGTCATTGCCCCTGCCCTCTGTCGTCGCCGACCTCAGCTGGCGGCAACATCGAGCAGCACCTTGCCGCCACGTTGCACGTGGGCCACGGCGTCCTTGATGGCCGACAAGGGATAGGTCGCGGCCACCGGCGCATGAAGCCGACCGGATCGGAGCAATTCGGCCGCCTCGACGACGAGCGGCTGAATCTTGGCCGCGTGCTCCGGGTCGCTCAGGAAGAATCCACGCACCGAAATCCGCTTGAAGATCAGCGCCATGGCGCTGATCGTGATAGGCGCCTTGCCCACTGCGGCATAGGCCACGAGCGTACCATCGCGGCCGAGCAGATTGATCAGGGCCGCAGCGGACGATCCGCCGACGCCGTCGAGAGCGAGGCGAGGGGCGGCCGTTCCGAGAGTGGCCTTCACGAGGTCCAGACCTTCCGGCCCGTCCATGATCACCAGATCGCCGCCCAGCGCTTTCAACTCGTCGATCAATTCCGGTCGACGGACCAGATTGATCGTCTTGAAGCCACACGCTTTGGCAAAGGCGATGACCGCGCGACCCACGCCGGAATTGGCGGCGTTCTGGACGACCCAGTCGCCGGGCGCGAGGTCGACGAATTCACTCAGCAGCAACCCGGCGGTCGGCGGATTGATGGTCAGCATGGCGAGCTGCTGCGGATCGACATCGGCGGGCAGCGCGAACAGACCTTCCGCCGGGACGACGATGCGCTCGGCCCAGGAGAGGCCATAGAGGGGCGTCAGGACGCGATCGCCGACAGCGACATTCTCGACGCCCGGACCAACGGCCAGGATCCGGCCCACGCCCTCATTGCCAATGACGCTCGGCAGGTTTGGCCGAAAGGGGTAGGCGCCGCTGACCACCAGCAGGTCACTGAGATCGATGGGGGCGTATTCGACGCCGATCAGAGCTTGGCCGGGGCCTGGCGCCGCGGGTTCCGGGATGTGGACGAATTCGAGACCCTCAACGGGATCGCCGAAGGCGACGAGGTGAACGGCGCGCATGAGGGCTTCCTTCTTGCTCTCGCCGGCCGCCCATCTTTATGGTTGCGACCACCATGATTACCTTTACGTGGCGTTTGCAATCTTTAGAGTCAAGCCCCGCAGCGACACGGAGACGGTGGATGAAAGTCACCAAGCAAAAATCGGCCGAGAACCGCGCGGCGCTGACCCAGACAGCGGCGCGCCTGTTTCGGGAGCGAGGGATCGACGGCGTCGGCGTCGCGGAGATCAGCAAGGCGGCCGGCCTGACTCATGGAGCCCTCTATGGCCAATTCCCATCGAAGCAGGCTCTGGTTGCGGAGGCTCTGGCGCATGGGATGGCCGCCAGCCAGGCCTACATGACGGCGCTTAAGCCGCATGGAGCGCCCACATTGTCCGAGCAGCTGGATCTCTACCTGGCGCTCGATCACCGCGACAATCCGGCGGACGGCTGCGTCATGGCGGCGTTGGCCAGCGAAATCGCCCGCCAGGACCAAGCCGTCAGCGCGCGTTTGGCTGTCGGCTTCGAGCAGATGGTCGGGTGGGTTCAGGCGGCGCTGGAGCCGACAACGCTCAGCGCGGACGAGCGCATGCGCGCATTGACCATCGCCGCAGCCATGATCGGCGGTATATCGATGGCGCGGGCGGTCGCGAAATCGCGGCCGGATCTATCGGAAGAGATCATGGCCGCCGTCCGCCGCGTTCTGGGCGAGGTCGGCGGCGAAGGCGGGGAGCCGCGGAACTGAGTTTGTCAGCGCCGCAGCCGCGGGACCGACGAAACTTCGCGCGCGTTTTCGCTTGCTAAACGGAGGGTCCCTCCGCTATAGTGCCCTTGCCGATCGGGAGCGCGCACGCCCCCAATCTGCCCCTCACGGCTCATCACCTCGGATCGCTCCCCGCGCTCGCGTGGCTGGCCGATGACTCGCATCGACACATCCCCCTCTGGAGCGGAGCAACATGTCGCTCTCCATAAGCTTCAACATCAATGGTCAGCCGCGCACCGTCGAACTCGACGATCCGCGGATCACGCTGCTCGACCTCCTGCGCGAGCGGCTCGCCCTCACCGGCGCCAAGAAGGGTTGCGACCGCGGCCAGTGCGGCGCGTGCACCGTGCTCGTCGACGGGCGGCGCATCAATTCGTGCCTGGCGCTTGCCGTGAGCCTCGACGGCGCGGCGGTCACCACCATCGAAGGCCTCGCCGACGGCGAGCGGTTGCACCCGGTCCAGGCCGCGTTCATCGCGCACGACGGTTTCCAGTGCGGCTTCTGCACACCCGGCCAGATCATGAGCGCTGTGGGGCTCCTCGCCGAGGGCCAGGCCGGAGACGATCCGGAACGCATCCGCGAGCTGATGAGCGGCAACATCTGCCGCTGCGGCGCCTACCGGGGGATCACCGAGGCCGTGCTTGACGCCCAGAAGGCCTTGGATGGGTCCAATCGGGAGAATGCGGCATGAACCGCTTCGAATACATTCGCCCGGCGAGCGTCGCCGAAGCCGTCGGCGCTGCGGCTCAGCCGGGCTCCGCCTATCTCGCGGGCGGCACCAATCTGCTCGACTTGATGAAAGTCGGCGCCTACCGCCCCGAGCGGGTCGTCGACATCACGCGCCTGCAGGGTCTGGACCGCATCGACTGGCGGCCGGACGGCGGCGTGCGCATCGGCGCGCTCGTCCGCAATTCCGACCTCGCCTCCGACGCCCGTTTCCGGAAGACCTATCCCGCGGTCGCCGAGGCGTTGCTCTCCGGCGCGTCCCCCCAGCTCCGCAACGCTGCGACCGTCGGCGGCAACCTCCTGCAGCGCACCCGGTGCCCCTACTTCTTTGATCTGGCGAGCGCCTGCAACCGGCGGACACCCGGCTCGGGCTGCGACGCGCGCCTGGGCGAGAACCGCCTCCACGCCGTGCTCGGCTGGAGCGAGCACTGCATTGCGACCCATCCTTCCGACTTCTGCGTGCCGCTGGCGGCGCTTGATGCGGTCGTGGAGGTGGAGGGACCGGACGGCGCCCGCGAAATCGCCGTTGAGGCCCTGTATCCCCTGCCGGGCGCCACGCCGGAGCGGGAGACCGCGCTGACCCCTGGCGAGTTGATCCTCGCCATCCGGCTGCCAGCCGAGGCCACCGCGGTTTCGCGGAACGCGCGCTACCTGAAGGTCCGTGATCGGACGTCCTACGCCTTCGCGGTCGTCTCGGCCGCCGCGGCTCTGGAACTCGATGGCGGCGTCATCCGAAAGGCGCGCCTGGCGCTAGGCGGCGTCGCAGCCAGGCCCTGGCGCGCATGGGACGCCGAGGCGGCGCTGGCGGGCGCACCCGCTTCCGCCGACGCCTTCGCCCGCGCCGCCGACCTGGCCCTCGCCGAGGCGCGCCCATCCGGAGAGAACGCCTTCAAGATCGAACTGGCGCGCCGCCTTGTCGTGCGCGTCCTGCAACAGGCCCTGGAAGGGACGCCCGAGGCGATGCCCGCCCTGCCGGCCTCGCCCTTCGCCCTGACGTCTGGAGCAAGCCATGCCGCTTGAGACCCCCGCCCCGATCGCGCCCTACCGCCGCCATGGCTCCAACGCTGGCCAGCCGCTGACGCGGCGCGATGGCGAGCTGAAGGTTACCGGTCGCGCGACCTACGCAGCCGATAACCACCCCGAGGGCATGCTGTATGCGGTCACGGCCGTGAGCAGCATCGCCCGAGGCCGTGTGACCTTCCTCGACGTCGCTGCCGCCAAGGCACATCCCGGCGTGGTCGAGGTCCTCACGCCCGCGAACCGGCCGCCATTGGCGCACGACCCGGACAAGAAGCTCGGCATGTTCGGCTTCCGGATCGAGGTGCTGCAGGACGACAGCGTTCGCTACGTCAACCAGCCGATCGCATTGGTCGTCGGCGAGACGCTGGAGGCGGCCACCGAAGGCGCGGCCTTGCTCAACCCGCGCTACGAGGTCGAGCCCGCCCGTACGGGGCTGGACAACGGCGAGCGCTACGCTCCGGCCGCCATTGGCGTCGGCGGCGCGCCCCGCACGGCCTACGGCGACGTGGAGGCGGGCTTCGCGGCCGCCGACACGATCGTCGAGGCGGACTACGCCACCCCCACCCAGTTTCACAACGCCATGGAGCCGCACGCCGTCGTCGCCCAGTGGGACGGCGACCACGTGACGCTCGACATGCCCAATCAGGCGCTGGTCATGAGCCGCGAGGCCTATGCCGCCTGGTTCGGCATCGCGCCGGAGAACGTGCTGATCCGCTCGCCCTTCCTGGGCGGCGGCTTCGGCTCGAAGGCGATCCTCAATGGGCCCCAGATCCTGGCGATCCTCGCCGCCCGACTGTTGCAACGGCCCGTCAAGCTCGCCCTCACGCGCTCGCAGATGTACGGCCCCGTCGGCCACCGCGGCCGCACTTGGCAGACATTGCGCCTTGGCCTCGACGGCGAGGGCCGCCTCACCGCCCTTCATCACCGTTCGATCGCGGCGACCTCGAGCTTCGAGGATTTCCTGGAGCCCGCCGCCAACGCCTCCCTTTACCCCTACGCGAGCCCCGCCATCCTCGCCGAGACCCATGGTCTGAGGCTCGACATTGGCACGCCAGGTCCCATGCGTGCGCCTGGCGAGGCCTCCGGCTCGGCCGCGCTCGAGGCCGCCATGGACGAGGCGGCCGAGGCCTGCGGCATGGACCCGCTCGACTTCCGGCTCGCCAACTATGCCCAGACCGAGCCGGGCACGGGCCGTCCCTACTCGTCCAAGGCGCTGCGGGAATGCTACGCCGAAGGCGCCAAACGCTTCGGCTGGGCCGGCCGCCCATTGCAGCCTCGCCAGATGCGCGACGAGAACGGCCTCCTCGTGGGCTGGGGCGTGGGCACGGCGCTCTTCCCCTGTCCGCACTTTCCTGCGCAAGCGCGCGCCACTTTGCGCGCCGACGGAACCGCCCTTGTCGAAACCGCCGGCGCAGACATGGGCCAGGGGGCCTGGACTGCGCTCGCCCAGATCGCGGCCGAAGCGCTTGGCCTCGATCCGGACCAGGTCGAGTTCCACTCCGGCGTCTCGAGCCTGCCCGACGGCGGCGTCGCAGGCGGCTCTGGCCATACGGCGAGCGCGGGCCTCGCCCTGCACAACGCCGGCGAGGACGTCATCGCACAGTTGGCCGAGCTCGCCATCAACGATCCCGCATCCCCCCTCTTCGGCGCCGGCAATATCGGCGTCGTGGCCCGTTCCGGGCGCCTGCGCCGCCGCGATGACGAGACACGCAGCGAAACCTACGTCGACATTCTCACCCGCGTCGGCCGCGGCGCCGTCGTGGGTACGGGGCGCATGGCCCGCGACGAGGAAGCGGCGCGCACATGGGCGATGTATTCGCACGGCGCGGTCTTCGCTGAGGTGAAGGTCGATCCCGAGCTCGGCCAGGTGCGCGCGACGCGACTCGTGGGAGCCTTCGCCGCTGGCCGGCTCGTCAATCCCCGGCTCGTCCGCAGCCAATACTACGGCGGCATGATCTGGGGCCTCTCGTTCGCCTTGCTTGAGGAGGCCGTCGCGGACCGCCGGACCGGCCGGATCATGAACGCCGATCTCGCGGAGTACCACGTGCCGGTCAGCACGGATGCTCCCTCGGTCGACGCGATCCTGGTTCCCGAGGAGGACGCTTACGTAAATCCGCTCGGGATAAAGGGCGTTGGCGAGATCGGCGTCACCGGGACCGTCGGCGCGATCGCGAATGCGGTCTGGCACGCCACCGGCGTGCGAATCCGGCGCTTCCCGATCCGGATGGAGGACCTCATGACCCGCCGGTAGTCCGGCGGTTTCGGTGACCCCTGATGTGCCCCGGTGCGAATGCTAGTGGTGGGTCGGGTCGTCCGCAGGGTTCACGTACGTCATCGCGAACGGACCGTCAGCGGAAACCTGCACAACCGTCCCGCTCTCGGTCCAGGCGAAGTGATTCATCCGAGCCGGCGCCTCGGCGAATCCACCGGGCGCGAGATGCGCGCTCTTGGCCGCGTCGAGCTTGTCGCCCATGCCCAAGGAGAAGTCACCGGTGATAACCGTCACGTACTCATTCGTCGGGTGATGATGCGCCGGGATCTTGTAGCCAGCCGGCATCTTCAGGCGAATCACGAACGTCCCTGCGCTGCTGGGATCGCCCGATAGCACCGCCATTTGGGCGCCCGCCGGGAATACAGGGGGCGCGGGACCCCATTTCATGTCGGTCGAGTTCACTTGGGCCTGAGCTGACCCGACCAAGCCGAGCACGCCACCGAGAACCAAAGCCATCTTGAGCATCGTCGTCCTCCTTGCGGCCCGCGCCAATTGACCCGCGCGAACTCGCCGTTGCGCGACGTCTGCGTCGGTCTGGAACGAAGAGCCGGCGGACGCGTCTCAGCGGGGCGCCTGCCAACTAAGGTAGCGCTTTTGTTGCAATGTTGCAATGTACACCCTCCTTGCTGCCGTCCACCGGGTTCGCTTGGCGGCCGAGGGTCGCTAGGACCGTCACGACCGCTTGGCGGGCTGAGAGCGGCAGACGCCGAACCGACGCCTCCCTCCCCTCCCCCGCCGCGGAATCGGTAAGCCGCGCTTTGGTAAGGGGTCACCGATACCGGCGATCAGCCCTCCAATGGCGCGGCGCGGGTCTCCGGCAGGAAGAAAATACAGACCAGAAGGCTCAGAGCGACGAACAGCGCCGGGTACCAGAGGCCGGCGTACATGTTCCCGTTGGCCGCGACTATGGCGAACGCCGAGGCCGGCATCAGACCACCGACCCACCCCGAGCCGATGTGGTACGGCGTCGAGAGAGAGGTGTAGCGGATCCGGCTCGGGAACAGCTCGACCAGGCAGGCGGCGGTCGGTCCGTAGATCAAGGCCGCGGCGGCGACGAGCGCCATGATGATGGCGATCACCCGGGGACCATCGACCTTCGCCCGGTCGGCGGCTGACGGATAGCCCGCGGCCGCCAGGGCGGCCTTCGCCTGGACGGCAAAGGCGGCGACCTGCGAGCGACGCTCGTTTGGCCCGGCCCTACGCGGATCCGGCGAGGCAATGATGCGGCCTCCGACATCGACGCTGGCCGCGGCGCCGGGGGCGAGCCTGACGCTTCGATAGCTGACTCCGGCGCGCGACAGCCAGGCCTTGGCTATGTCGCAGCCCGTTCGGTCGAAGCTGTTGGCGCCTACCGGATCAAACTGGACCGAGCAGCGAGCGGGATCTGCGTAGACGGTGACGGGAGCGCTTCTCTGAGCCTGCGCGAGGGCTGGATTCGCCGCCCAGGTCAGGGCGTGGAAGGCGGGAAAGATCACGACCGCGCCCAGGATGCAGCCGGCGATCATTACAGGCCGCCTGCCGAGCCGGTCGCTGAGCCAACCGGCCAGCACGTAGAGAGGCGCCGCCAGGGCAAGACCACCAACGACGAGAAGGTCGGCCTGGAGCTCGGCGACCCGCAGCGTGCGCTGAAGGAAGAAGAGGGCGTAGAAACCGGCGGAGTACCACATGACCGACTGGCCGATCACCGGGCCGAAGAGCGCGATCAGAATCCGCTTCATGTTGCTCCAGCGGCCGAAGGCCTCGGAAAGCGGCGCCCGGGAGAGGCCCTGGCGGGCCTTCATGCGGTGGAACACCGGGCTTTCACCAAGGCGCAGCCGCACCCAGATCGAAACCGCCAGCAGCGTGGCCGACGCCAGGAAGGGCAGACGCCAGCCCCACGCGGCGAAATCGTGCGCGGAAAGCGTAATGCGAAAGGCGACGATGACGAGCAGGGAGGTCAGCAGGCCGCCAGTGGCCATGGTGTTGACCCAGCTCGTGTGAAGTCCGCGCCGGTCGTCGGGAGCGTGTTCGCCGACGTAGACAGCGGCGCCGCCGTACTCCCCGCCGATGGCCAGTCCCTGCAGGACCCTTAAGCCCACGAGAAGCATCGGCGCCGTTACGCCGATCGCGGCATAGTCGGGCAGCAGGCCGACGGCGAAGGTCGAGACCCCCATGACCGCCATGGTGACGAGGAAGGTGGTCTTTCGGCCCACCTTGTCGCCGATCCGCCCGAACAGGATCGCCCCAAACGGCCGGGCGATGAAACCGGCCCCGAAGGCGGCCAGGGCGAGGATGAAGGCCGTGCGCTCGTCGACGGCGGCAAAGAAGTGGCGGGCGATGTCGCTGGCGAGCACGCCGTAGACCAGGAAGTCGTACCACTCGAACATCGTCCCGAGCGACGCGCCGACAATGACGAGCGCGACGCCGCCTGGCCGCCCAGGACCGACTCTCTCCACGACGGTGTCGACCATGACCGCCCTCACCCGCATCCCGGTCCGTCCGACCATGGCGGGATCGCGCGGGCTTGGCCAGCGGGAGCCGTAGCTTGGGGAGGCTGACCGGCGCGGAAGGTCCGGTTCGCAGCGCTGGCCCAAGGGAGAGTTTCCACCCCTGTTGGCGAAGTCGCCAGGAACGACTAGAAAAAGCATGTCCGCGTGACTGGCGACACGGAGGGAATGAACCCTCGGGAAGCGCGGGCGTAGCGGCCGTTCGCCTGGGCGATCGGAAGCAGGTGCTTCCGGTCAAAGCATCCTCGAAGAGGGAGCTTGCCCGTGGACGCCCACCGCCGAAATCTCGCCGCGTACGATCCTGAAGTCTTCGCTGAAATAGCCGGTGAAGAGCGCCGTCAGTCGGATGGCGTGGAGATGATCCCCTCCGAGAACTACACCTACCCTGAAGTGCTGGCGGCGCTGGGAAGCGTGCTTACCGACAAGTATGCCGAGGGCTATCCCGGCCGCCGCTATTACGGCGGGCAGGCGCACACCGATGCGATCGAGAACTTGGCGCGGCAGCGTGCTTGTCAGCTCTTCGGCGCCGAGCACGCCAACGTTCAGCCGCTCTCCGGCTCGCCGATGAACCAGGCCGTCTATTTCGCTCTGTTGAAGCCCGGCGACACCGTGCTGGCGATGGACCTGAGCCATGGCGGTCACCTGACGCACGGGGCTCCGGTGTCGCACATGGGCAAGGTGTTCAACTTTGTCCGGTACAAAACGCAGACTGATCAAGGCGGCGCGATCGACTTTGACGCCATGCTGGCGCTCGCCCAGGAAGTCCGGCCCAAGTTGGTTCTGGCCGGCTACTCCTCCTACCCGCGCGACTACGACTACGCAGCCTTCCGAAAGGTCGCCGACGAGGTCGGCGCTCTAGCCATGGCGGACATCTCGCACATCGGCGGCCTCGTGGCGGCCGGAGTGATGCGCAACCCCTTTGACGCCGGCTTCGACGTCGTGACGACCACCACCCACAAGACACTCCGGGGACCCAGAGGCGGCCTGATCCTTTGCCGGAAGTCACTCGCCAAGGCGATCGACGCCTCGGTCTTCCCCGGCTTGCAAGGCGGGCCGCACATGAACAACATCGCCGGCGCCGCCATTACTTTCAGGAAGGCCGCCGAACCTGAGTTCCGCCTCTACGCGGAACGCGTCCTCAGCAACGCCCGAGCGCTCGCCGCCGGCTTACTTGAAGGCGGCGCACGGCTGGTCACCGGCGGCACCGACAACCACCTGCTGGTGATCGACACCATAGCCAGTTTCGGTCTTGACGGGCGTGAAGCGGAGGAAGCACTGGATCGGATCGGGATCACCACGAACAAACAGGTGATCCCCGATGACCCGCGACCCCCTCTGAGACCCTCCGGTGTCCGACTGGGCACGCCCGCCTGCACGACCCGGGGCATGACGACTGACCACATGAAGCGGCTTGGCGACTGGATGGTCGAGGCGCTCAGAGCGCCCCGCGATGTGGCCCTCATCGAAAAGCTTCGCGGGGAGGTCCAGACGCTTTGCCAGCGTCACCCTGTCCCGACTGTCGTGCATTGATCCCGCTGTTCGGGAGGTTTCCGCAAGTTTTCGGCGAGCGCAAAACGTCCCGCGGCTACCTCCCTTCCGGAATAGCCTGACCCGGAATTCTGCACGATCTATTCCGTATGCTAGCCTCTCCCCCGAGTGGGTCGGATGGATCGGTTCGAAGGCATCAGGATATTCGTGCGCGTCGTCGAAAGCGGGAGCTTTTCGGCGGTCGCTCGCGAGCTTGGGACAAGGCAGCCGGCGATCAGCAAACAGGTTGCCGCGCTCGAAGAGCATCTCGGCGCCCAGCTTCTCATGCGAACTTCCCGCAGTCTCAGTCTGACCGAGGCCGGGCGCGACTTTTACGAATCCGCCGTGCGACTCATCGGCGATCTCGAGGCGGCGGAATCCCGCATCGGTTCGGGACAGGCCTCGCCGTCCGGCGTGGTGCGCGTCAGCGCCGCGCCCGCCTTCTCTCGCCTCTATGTCGTGCCGCAACTCCCTGAGTTCCGCGTTCGCTATCCCAAGGTCGTTGTCGAGTCGCTCGTCTCCGAGCGGACGAGCAATCTCGTCGAAGAAGGCATCGACCTCGCCATTCGCAATGGCGCCCTCGCGGACTCCAGCCTTGTCGCCCGCAAGATCGGCGAGTCCTCTGTCATCGCGGTGGCATCCACCGACTATCTGGAACGTAAGGGGGAGCCCGCGCGCCTCAGCGATCTCGACGGCCACGACGGCGTGATTTTTGTCTCGCAGGACGGCCCGCGGCCCTGGACCTTCGCCACCCGCGCCGGACTGATATCCCATCAGGTCGCGGCGTCCTTCCGCAGCAATGATGGCGAACAGCTTCGCGCCGCGGTCCTTGCCGGCCTTGGCGTCACCCAGGCGCCTTACTGGCTTTTTGCGGCCGACATACGTGCCGGAACCGTGCGACGACTCCTGCGCGATCATGAGCCGGGCAAACTTCCGATTAGCGCCGTGCGACCCGCCTCCCGCCGTCAGCCCAGCAAAGTCGCCGTGTTTATTGACTTTCTGGCCGAGCTGCTCGCCGACGAGGAAGCCTGATCTATTCCCAAGTGGGATCGATACTATTCGAACTCAACGGCTGATGCCTCGTCGAAGGAATTGATACCTTCCCCTCACTGACGTGTGGCCCCGAGGAGTGACCCGGTCGGGCTCCCGGCCGGGGTGACTACGGAGCCGCACCGTTTCTCTCCAAATTCGATGGAGCCAGCCATGCCCAGCGATATAACCAACGATCTGCCGCCAGCGGTCGCTCGCTGCCTCACCGCCTGCAACGACCACGATATCGATGCCTGGATGGCGACTTTCGCCCCGGACGCCTTGGTCAACGACGTCCAGCGCGAATTCGACGGCGCCGAGGCGATCCGCGCTTTCGCGGAGAAGGAGATCTTCGGCGACAGCGTCACCTTCACGCCCCTGCTGGCCCTGGATCGCCACGGCGACGTCACCGTCCACGCGCGAACCGACGGGACCTACGACAAGACCGGCCTGCCCGACCCGCTGGTCCTGAGCCTCTACTTCAGCCTCCGGAATGATCGGATCACCCAGCTGATCATCATGCACAACAGGACAAGGGCCTGGGCATGACCGCGCCCTACCCCTTCCCCACGCCCGCCGACGAGTTCGCGGACAAGCGCGTGCTGGTGACCGGCGGCACGCGCGGCATCGGCGCGGCGGTCGTCCGCCGCTTCCAGCTCGCGGGCGCCCGCGTCGCCGCGACCGCGCGGTCGGCGCCGGTCGACCCCGTGGACGGCGCCGTGTTCATTGCGGCCGACCTTGGAACCGCCGCAGGCATCGACGCCATCGTCAGCCGACTGACAACCGACTGGGGCGGGCTCGACATCCTGGTCAGCAACGCCGGCGGCGTGGAAACCAAACCCGGCGGGTTCGAATCCCTGTCCGACGCCGACTGGCAGGCGATCATCGACCTCAACTTGCTGAGCCCGGCGCGGCTGGACCGCGCCTTCGTCCCCGGCATGATCGAACGCGGATCGGGCGTGGTGATCCACATCGGGTCAATCTCGGCCCGCCTGCCGATCGCCGCCAACAGCACGCTCGTCTATGCCGCGGCCAAGGCGGGGCTTGCCACCTACAGCAAAGGCCTGGCCAAGGCCGTCGCGCCCCACGGCGTGCGCGTGACCATGATCTCGCCCGGCTTCATCGAGACGTCCGGCGCCCAGGGTATGATCGCCGATATCGTCCGCAACACCGGCGCGAGCGAAGCGGCGGCGCGCCAGCAGATCGTCGACATGTTGGGCGGCATCCCGGTCGGGCGGCCCGGCCGGCCGGAGGAGGTCGCCGAACTGGTCGCATTCCTGGCGTCCGATCGCGCCGCCTTCGTCAGTGGCGCCAACTATGTGCTGGATGGCGGGAGCATCCCGACCGTCTGATCGGGGGACGCTTTAGACCGCCGCCACCGCGGGTCGTTCGCCGGAATAGGCGGCGCCGGGGTTGAAACCCTCGTTGAGATCAGGGCGTGTCGCCCGCGTTGCGACCAGCCGCTCGCGTGGAAGCGACTCGGGGTGTTCGGCGGCGAGAAAGGCCAGCATTTTTTCCCTCACCTCGCAGCGAAGGTCGAAGGTCTGGCTGGAGTTGCGGGCGCTGACCAGGCAGCGCACCTCCATCGTCCGCTCGCGCACGTCCGTGACCGCCAGGTTGACCACATTGCCGTCCCACAGCTTGGACGCCTTGGCGATTGCTTCCAGTTTCTCGCGCAAGACCGGAATCGGCGCGGCGAAATCCACGTGGAGCATCACCGTGCCGATCAGGGCCGAAGACTCCCGGGTCCAGTTCTGGAAGGGGTGCTGGATGAAGTAGCTGAGCGGCAGGACCATGCGCCTCCAGTCCCACAGCCGCACCACCACGAAGGCGACGGTGATCTCCTCGACCCAGCCCCATTCGCCCTCGACTATGACCGCGTCTTCCAGGCGGATCGGTTGGGTGATGGCGATCTGGATGCCGGCGATCAGGTTGGTGAGAAGCGGTTGCAGGGCCAGGCCGACGACGATGCCGGCCGCGCCGCCCGCAGCCAGCAGGCTGACCCCCCATTGCCGCACGGCGCTGATGGTGGTCAGGGCGAAGCCGGCGGTGATCAGAGCCACCAGCACCGCCGCGGCCTGCCGCAGGATACGCACCTGGGTCAGGTGCTTGCGGGCCAGTAGGTTGTCTTCCACGTCGGTGCGATAGCCGCGCATGTAGAGGGCGGAGCCGACGTCCAGAGCCACCAGGCTGATCCACCCCAGCAGGATGATCAGGCAGATCAGCAGGGCATGGTGGGCCTGGCTTGCCTGCCGATGGGTCAGGGGCGCGACCTGGACCGTCGCCGAGAGCGCGAGGGTGATCAGGGTCAGCCGCCCGGGGCCCTGGGTGCGTAGAACCAGGGCGCGCCAGAAGGCATCCTTGCGCGTCAGGACGCGCCGAACGATCAGGACGCCGATGGCATGGACGCCCAGCGCCACCGCCAGCGCCACCGCCGCCAGCAAGAGGCTCTGAGCCCAGGCCGGCAGCCAAGCGATGCGGGCGATATGGCCGGCCAGACCGGCGGCAGGATCTCTCATGGGGTCTCGTGCGATGAAGACGCAGCCCCCGGGCTCAAAAACCTGTGGCGTGGCGAGGAGTTCCGCATCACGCGCAGCAGCGACGCGCTCGCCGCCACGGCGCCGGGAGTCGCCCTTCAACGTCAGGTCGGCGGGGTTCGACCCTTTGCGGTCGCGTCAGTCGCGCGATGTGGACAGCCCCGCGAGAAGCGGAGCGTACGCTGCGAGCCTGCGGGATACGAACTCCGTGAAGAGCCGTACGCGCTTCGTCTTGCGTGCCTCCCCCTGTGTGAGAAGCCAGAGCGTTCCGTACAGGTGCAGGTCGGCGCCCGGGACCCTCACCAGCAGGGGGTCGGCATCCCCGACGAAGCACGGCAGTGTCGTCATCCCGAGCCCTTGCCGTACTGCAACGATCTGCGCCTCGCCGTCCGTGGTCCTGAACGGAACCCCTGTGGCGCGAACCTCACCCTCGCAGGCCCAGTCCGGGACTCCATGAATGCTGATGACGATCCACCGGATGGGATCAGGCGCGCCCGCACGCCACGCGGCTAGTCGATCGCGGGATATGTAGACGCCTCCGAACAGCTCCGGTGCCTTCAGGCCGTGAAGATTGAGCGGCAGGGTTTTGCGGTCGTAGACGACGCGGATCGCGACGTCGGCCTCTCGGTTGGTCAGATTCGCCAGCTCGCCGGACGACAGGATTTCCATCTCGATGTCAGGGTGCAGACGCGCGAAATCGATGAAGTCCGGCATGAGCAGGTGTGTCGCGAGGGGCTGCGCCAGTGTCACCCGCAGAAGCCCGCGCACGCTCTGGTCGCGGCCGAAGACGCGCGTCTCCAGCTGGTGCGACGACGCCTCCATCTGGTCCGCGAGCTCGAGGACCTCCTCCCCAGCAGCCGTCAGGCGGTAGCCCGAAGGCAGCTTCTCGAACATTTGCGCTCCGAGGCGTTCCTCGAGCTGGGCGACGCGTCGCAGCACGGTCGAGTGGTTCACCCCGAGGCGCCCGGCGGCAGCCCTCACCGAGCCTCCGCGCGCGACGGCAAGGAAGAAGCGAACGTCATCCCAGTCGATCATGGTGCAATCCTGCGCCGCCGGGGTGCGCCTGTGGGGTAGAACGGGCGGTCATCATAGCCTTTGCCGTCCAGCCCGGCCCAGTTCCGAACTGGCGGACACCTATCGTCGCGGCTCGTCCAACCGGATCGATTTCGCACCACCGATGTGCGCGCTTCCCCACTCAACGCCTGACGCCGGCGGATCCATCTCGGGGTCCAGGTTCTCGGGACATCCCCGGACGAGCACGACGAAAGGAGAAGTCATGGGAAAGCTTGAGGGCAAGGTTGCAGTGATCACGGGTGGATCGAGCGGCATGGCGCTGGCGAGCGCCGAGCGGTTCGTTGAAGAAGGCGCCTACGTCTTCATCATGGGCCGGAGGCAGGAGACGCTCGACGAGGCCGTCAAGCTGATTGGCCGGAACGTGACCGGCGTGCGCGGCGACGCGGCCAGTCTCGACGACCTCGACCGCCTGTTCGATACGGTCAAACGGGAAAAGGGCAAGATCGACGTCCTGTACGCGAGCGCCGGCATGGGCGAAGCCGTCCCACTGGGCGAGATTACCGAGCAGCACTTCGATGCGACCTTCGACCTGAATACGCGCGGCACGTTGTTTACGGTTCAGAAGGCGCTGCCCCTGTTCAACGACGGCGGATCGATCTTCATGACCGGGTCAGTTGCTTCGGTGAAAGGTTTTCCTGGTTACGGCGTGTATTCGGCGAGCAAGGCGGCGTTGCGCTCATTCGCACGCACTTGGCTCAACGAACTGAAGGGCAGGAATATCCGGGTG
>DASXGQ010000171.1:0-2498 GCA_036488995.1 Caulobacteraceae bacterium | reverse complement strand
CCTTCGATTCGGCGAAGATGAAGCCGCCCGATTGCTTGACGATACCGTAGACGGTGGAGAGGCCGAGGCCGGTCCCCTTGCCCACCTCCTTGGTGGTGAAGAAAGGGTCGAAGATACGGGACAGGACGTCGGGCGGGATGCCGGTGCCTGTGTCGCGCACGCTGATCGCGACAGAATCCGCCTCCTCACCTTCGGCATGCTTCACGTTCCGCGCGGTCAGCGTGATCTCGCCACCGCCCGGCATCGCGTCGCGGGCGTTGACCACCAGGTTGAGGATGGCCAACTCCAGCTCGCCCTGGTCGACCTCGATCGGCCACAGGTCCTCGCCGAACGCCATCTCGAGGCGGATGGTCGGCGGCAGGGTCGCCGTGATCAGGTCACGGATGGGGGGCAGGCGCTCCTCGGGAGTCGCTACCGACGGTTGAAGGCGCTGCTGCCGGGCGAAACTCAGGAGGTGGCGGGTCAGGCCCACGCCGCGCTGGGCGGCCGTCTCGATCCCGTCCAACGCCTTCTTCACCTTAGGATCAGTGGTGTCGATCCGGGGGCGGAGGATCTGGGCGCCACCGCTGACGATCATCAAGAGGTTGTTGAAGTCGTGGGCGACGCCGCCGGTCAACTGCCCGATGGCCTCCATCTTCTGCGCCTGGGCGATCTGTTCGCGCGCCTTTTCCAGCGCCATCTGAGCGTTGCGCCGCTCGGTGATGTCGCGCGTGATCTTGGCGAAGCCGATCAGCTTGCCGGTCTCATCGCGCACCGGGTCGATCACCACGTTGGCCCAGAACTGTTCGCCGCCCTTGCGCACGCGCCAGGACTCGGCCTCGTAACGCCCCTGCTCCTGGGCGACCTGCAGGGCCCGCAGCGGCTCGCCCGCGGCCCGGTCGGCGGGCGTGTAGAACTTGGAGAAATGCTGGCCAACGATCTCTTCGGCCGTATAGCCCTTGATCTTCTGGGCGCCGGCGTTCCAGTTGGTGACGATCCCGTTCGGGTCGAGCATGTAGAGGGCATAGTCGACCACGCTGTTGACCAGCAGGCGGAAGTGGCGCTCGCTCTGGACCAGGGCCTCCTCCGCGGCCTTCCGCTCACTGATGTCCCTGGTGATCTTGGCGAAGCCGATCAGGCGGCCATCGTCGTCGTGGATCGGGTCGATCACCACCATGGCCCAGAAGCGGCCGCCGTCCTTGCGCATGCGCCAGCCTTCGCCCTCGAACCGTCCTTTGGCGCGCGCCGTCTCCAGCGCCCGGGCCGGCAGGCCGTTCTCGCGATCTTGGGGCGTGTAGAAGACGCCGAAGTGCCGGCCGACGATCTCGCCGGCAGTGTAGCCCTTGATCCGCTCCGCGCCGCGGTTCCAGTTGCTCACCACTCCGTTGGGATCGAGCATGTAGATGGCGTAGTCGATCACACCCTCCACCAGATAGCGGAAGCGGCGGTCGCTATCCGCGATGGCGGCCTGGGCCTCCCGCCGTTCGGTCATGTCGCGCGTCACCTTGGCGAAGCCGACCACCTTGCCCTCGTCGTTGCGCAGGGCCTGCAGCACGGCCAGGGCCCAGAAGCGGCCGCCATCCTTGCGCACGCGCCAACCCTCGCTCTCCACCTTGCCGGTGGCGTGGGCCTTCTCCAGAAGCCGCTGCGGCAGGCCCGCTTTTCGGTCATCGAGGGTGAAGAAGCGCTCGAAGGACTGCCCCAGGATCTCCTCGGCGGCGTAGCCTTTCAGCAGCTCCGCGCCCCGGTTCCAGGTCGAGATGCGGCCCTGAAGGTCCAACATGTAGATGGCGTAACCGGTCAGGGAATCGACGAGCAGGTCGAAGCGGACGTCATAGGGGGGCGACTGCATCAAAGGGTCCCTCCGCCGCTGTCGACGCCGGAGAAGGGATGACTCTTCCGGCGGAATAATTTAGCTCATACGTATTCGAGACCGTATCCGAAAGCCGACGAGGGCCGACGCCGGATGATTCCCGAAGTTCGCTTCAGCCCGGCCGACCACTCCTCCGGCGGGCCGCCTCCAACGCGCAACCCGCTCGGGGAGTTCCCGGCCGATGGCGACGATCTCCCCTACCGCGTCGAGGTGTGGGACCCGTCAGGCGAGTTCGTCGAGCAGGTCGTGGCGGTGAGTCTCAGTCCGGCGATCGGCTATGCGGCCTACTATGCGGCCACACGGGAATATCCAGACCGTTCCATTACCCTCCGCCATAAGGCGCAGGTCATCAGCCGTTGGGTTTCGCGCAGTCACTGACAGGCATGCGATGACGATGTCCGAGCCGGGGTCCAACGTCTTCCCGTTGGAGAGCGGCGCCGCTCCCGAGGATCCGCTCCCCTACACGGTGGAGGTGGGCGAGCACGACTCCGCGCGCCCGGACAGGGTCATCGGGCGGGCGGCGAACATCATGCTGGCGCGCGCCATCTTCGAGGCGGCGCAGAAGGACTTTGCCGGAAAATCGATCCGGCTCCGTCGCGGGGCCGACATTATCGCGCAAAGTTCCTAGCCGTCGCCGCGCCGGCCC
>DASXGQ010000147.1:0-16729 GCA_036488995.1 Caulobacteraceae bacterium | reverse complement strand
CCAGCTTCTCCCCATAGAAGGCCAGGCTTCGCTGCAGGTGTTCGACGACGATCGCCAACCGTTCCGAAGGTCCCGGCTCCGAAACGCCCTCTCCTGCGAGCTCTCTCTCGATGGTCCGCGCGATCCACGGTCGGCCGATTGCGTCTCGCCCGATCATCACGGCCCCGCCGTCCGACTGCGACATCGCAGCGCGGGCCGATCTGGCGTCGACGATGTCACCGTTCGCGATCACCGGCGCGCCGACCGCCAGGGTGACGGATCTTATGGCCCTCCAATCGGCGACGCCGGCGTAGAACTGAGCGCGAGTGCGACCGTGCACGGTGACCGCGCGCGCGCCGGCGGCGACGGCCTTGTCCGCCACCTCCGCCGCGTTGAGGCTGTTTGAATCCCATCCAAGCCGCATCTTCACCGTCACAGGGACATCGGCGGCATCGCACGCGGCGGCCACGATCGCTGCGATGCGGTCAGGCTCTCGCATAAGCGCAGAGCCACAGGCCTGGCCGGTCACCGCCTTCGCGGGACATCCAAAATTGAGATCGATGATCTGGGCGCCCGCCGAGGCGGACAGGTGCGCCGCCTGGGCCACGAGCCTTGGATCATGTCCGATAAGTTGCACGACCATCACGGGCAGCTCTTCGCCGATGGCGGCGCGCCTTACGACATCCGGCCGCGAAGCCAGCAGGGAGTCGCAGGCCACCATCTCAGTGGCCTGGTAGCGCGCACCCAGGGCGGCCGCAGTCTGACGGAACGGCAGGTCGGAGACGCCGGTCATCGGCGCCAACCACACGCGTCCGAGACGGCCAGTCCAATCGGTCGAAAAGTCGATGCCCATTTTCTGCTCAGTCGTGGCGCCCACTGTTTAGGCGCCCAAGAGCCCCGCCGTAAAGACTGGAGACGGCGTCGCCGCACGATTAAGGAGCGGCATGAACTTCTCCGCGGTGATCGTGGCTGCCGGATCCGGTCAGCGGGCTGGCCCGGGCGGCGCCAAGCAGTGGCGCGATCTGGCAGGCAAGCCTGTGGTTCGCTGGTCCCTGGAAGCGCTCCTGGCCTCCGGGGCGCGCCAAATCGTCGTCGTCGTACCTGCAGGCGACGAGGCAATCGCGGCCAAGGCCTTCGCCGATCTGCCTCGCTGGCGCGCCATCCCAGGCGGCGCTGCGCGTCACGACTCCGTTCAGGCCGGAATCGCCGCCTGTGAGTGTGGCCCCGACGAAGTGATCCTTATCCACGACGCGGCGCGCCCCTTCCTGTCTCCCGACGTGGCGAAGGCCGCCGCCGCCGCCGCGCTCGAGGCCGACGGCGCCCTCCCCGCCTTGCCCGTGGCGGACACGCTCAAGCGGTCGGACGCGCCAGCGCAGGGCAGTTCGACCACCTCGCGTGAAGGCCTCTGGCGCGCCCAGACCCCTCAGGCGTTCCGCCGGCGGATCCTGGAGAGCGCATACTCGGCATGGCCGGCGGCGGAGACGCCTACCGACGATGCGTGCGTGGTGGAGCGTGCGGGCGGCCGCGTTGTCCTGACGCCGGGCGATCCGCGACTGATGAAGCTTACATATCCGGAGGATTTCGAAATGGCCGAGGCGCTCGCGGGCGGCATGCGGGTCACCCGCATCGGCATGGGATATGACGCTCACCGTTTCGGACCAGGAGACAGCGTTTGGCTGTGCGGTGTCCAGATCCCCCACGACCACGGCCTCGTGGGCCACTCGGACGCCGACGCCGGCCTGCACGCCCTGACCGACGCGATCCTCGGCGCAATCGCAGAGGGTGACATCGGCGACCACTTCCCGCCCACCGATCCGAAGTGGCGAGGCGCGCCCTCCTCCATCTTCCTCGAACACGCGGCCGACCTGGTCGCCCGCAAGGGCGGGAGGATCGTCAATGTCGACCTCACGCTGATCTGCGAGCGCCCGAAGATCAAACCCCATCGCGAGGCCTTGCGCGCTCGCGTCGCCGAGCTGCTTCGGCTCCCGGAGGAACTCGTGAGCGTCAAGGCCACCACGACCGAAGGGATGGGCTTCACAGGGCGGGAGGAAGGCGTGGCCGCCCAGGCGATCGCCGCGGTGGAGATCCCGGCTTAGACAAACTCCGACCAGACGGCGCCGTCAGGTCGCTTGGGCGGACGGCGCTCTAGGCGCCCGGCAACCCGTTCCATCGCGCAGCCAGTCGCCGCGCCAGAGCGCCGAAGACGTCGATGTGGTCGTCCGTCCATGCGCGGACACCGCCTGGATCGGCTTGGCGCCACCGGCCGTCGGCGGCGAACGGGGCAAGGGCGCGCGGATCCTGGGCCGCGATCACGACCTGCTCGGGCGCCTCCGAGAGCGTCGGCGCGGCTGGATCGACCAGGTGCTTCTGAAACATGGCCGACGCGCCCGCGGCGATGACGGCCGCTTGCGCCGGGCGCATGAGCTCGAGGTTGCGGTTCGACAGATGCAGGACGAGCAGACCACCCGGCGCCAGATGGGAGAGATAGAGTCGCACCGCCTGGACGGTCAGCAGGTGCGTCGGCATGCTGTCCGATGAAAAGGCGTCGAGGAGCAGGAGATCGAAACGTTCGCCACTGTGGGCGAGCGCCAGGCGCCCGTCGCCCAGGGTGATTCCCACGGGGCCTTTCGCGCAGGATGGGATGTAGGAGAAGCGGCTGGGGTCAGTGGCGATGCGCGCGACCAGGGGATCGATCTCGAAGAACCGCAGGATGTCTCCCCGTCTCACATAGGCGCCCATCGATCCGGCCCCCAGCCCGACGACGCCGATCCTCAGGGTCGGCTTGCGCTGCTCGATCACCATCACCTGCCCGATCGGCGTGGGTGGTGCGTAGTAGGCAATCGGCCGGCAACGGAATCCAGGAGCGAGTGCTTCAGCGCCGTGGAGGATCGTGCCGCTTGCCAACATGCGCACCGGTCCTCCCAGGGCCGGGACGAACAGCCGGGACTCGCGAAGAACGCCGAAGAAGTCGCGCCAGTTGTGGGTGACGTTCACCCGATCGCCGGCCCGGCCGGCGGCGCACACCAGGATCCCGCAGGCGACAAAGAATGGCAGCGCCCGACCTTGCAGGGTGAGAGCTCCCACCGCCGTCGCCACGATCAGCACCGCCGCCACTTGCCCAGCCTGTCGAGCGCCCAAGGCAAGCAGCCAATGGGGCGGGGTCCCAAACGGGTGACCGAGCTCCGCGGCCGCGAGGCCGGCAATCCCACACAAGGTAAGGACGCTCCAGGTCCATCGTCCCGGCCGGCCGTCACCCCATGGCCGCGCGAGAGCGGAGATGGCCAGAACCGCCGGATACTCGACGACCGTGGTGAACACCAGCGGAGCCACGAAGGCGTTGAAGCCGCCTCCGATGACGCCCCCCACAGCAAGGCACAGGTAGAAATCCGTAAGGTGGCCCGGCGACGGACGACGCGCGACAAGCGCCTGGGCGCAGACCAACGCCGCGAGGAAGAAGGCCGCGAAGTGGAGGGCCGAGCCAAGCAGGAAGAGGCCTACGCGCACGTGGATGAGCGCGCAGGCGCCCGCCAGCGTCACCGCATTCAGGACCAGCGTCACTTCGCGTGAGACGGCTGGCCGGTCCTGAAAAGCCAGGACGAAGGCGATCAGATAAAGCGCGAGCGGGATTACCCAGAGGAAGGGCGCCGAGGCGATGTCCGTGCTCACGAAGCTGGTCACGCCAACCAGGAGGCTCGAAGGAATGGCGGCTAGCGCGATCCACTTGGCCCGATCGATCCAGGAGGGGGCGGCCTCGTCGTCCGCCAAAGTCCCCTGTTTGTCACCTTGGCTGTCGCTCAGCCGAAGTCCGACCGTCGCCGCCAGAACCGCGAAGAACACGTAGCCCGCTGTCCACGCCCACGCCTGGTGGCGCAGGGTTAAGGTTGGTTCGATCGCGGCCGGATAGGCCAGCAAGGCCACAAGACTGCCGAGGTTGCTCGCCGCATAGAGTGACCAGGCCCGCGCCCGCTCCGGCCCATTTGAGCGGGCGAACCACGCTTGCAGCAGGGGTGCAGTCGCCGAAAGCGCGGCGAAGGGCGCGCCGATCGAAAGGGTGAGAACGCCCAGGAGCCAGGGGGCGGGCAGAAGCACATCCGGCGGACCAAGCAGCCCTGAGATCCGGACAGGAAGGACGAGACCGGCCGCCGCCAGCACGGCAAGGTGCGTCAGGGCCTGGACTCGGAGCGAGGCGATTCGCTGCAGGAGGTGGGCATAGAGGTAGCCGCCGAGCAGCGCCGCTTGGAAAAAGGCCAGGCTGGCGTTCCAGACCGCCGCAGAACCGCCGAGGACCGGAAGGAGCAGGCGTCCGATCAGCGGCTCGAGACTAAAGACGAGGGCCGCGCTGACGAACACCGACAGCGGGAACAGCCAGCCGGCGCGCCCATCGCGCCGAACGGACTCCGCCAGGAGCGTCGCCATGGCCCTACCCCCTTGAACCTCCCTGCCGGGCGATGTTGGTCTGCCTCGGCGTTGAGCGACTATAGCGGACGGCCAAGGCCGTTGTAGAAGGATCCCAGATGTTTTCGCTCGAGATCGAGACCCTCGCCCGCCTGGTGATCGACGACGCCCGCGAGCGCCACCTTCGTATCGTCACGGCCGAGAGCTGCACCGGCGGCCTGGTTGCGGGCGCCATCTGCGCCATCCCAGGCGCCTCGGACGTCTTCGAGCGTGGTTTCGTCGCCTACACAAACCGCGCCAAACAGGAGCAGCTCGGGCTATCCGGCGATCTCATCGCCGACCTCGGCGCCGTCTCCGAACCGGTGGCGAGAATGATGGCCGAGGGCGCGCTGGAACATTCCCATGCACATCTCGCCGTGGCCATCACCGGCGTCGCGGGACCGGGCGGCGGTTCGCCGATGAAGCCGGTCGGAACTGTCCATTTGGCGACGGCGCGGGCGAATCAGTCGGTCCACCATCGCCATGAGCTGTTCGAACTGGAGACCCGCTGGGAGATCCAGATGGCCGCGGTCCAGACGGCGCTCGAGATGCTGCGGGATCGACTCAGATAGGACCTAGGACTTAGGACCTAGGACCTAGGTTCGGAGTTGAGGCGGGAGCGCAGTTGCCGACGAAGGGCGCCCAGGATCCTGCTGACCTCGGAGAGCAGGGAATGATGCGTCTGGGTGTCGGTGACGGAAAACCAGCCCATTTCCTCGCACAACGTCTCCGTCTCGGCGAGCGAGCCGTGGGCGATTGCAAGAAAATGAGCTCGATCTCGGTCGGTTTCGCGGGTCCAGCCCTCTGCGATGTTCGAAGGGATTGATACAGCCGCTCGCGTTAGCTGCGATCGCATCCCGTAAATTTCTTCGCGTGGTAGTTTTGGCGACAGCCGATAGACCTCCCGAGCAAGCATCATCCACTTTTTCCAGGCGATCAGATCCCGATAAGGCAGCCCCATCTACCCCTCCCTAGGTCCTAGGTCCTAGGTCCTATTTCCTACCCCCGTACAGCGCCTGCGCTCGGTCCTCGAAACATCCGACGATCCGAGCCACTGCGCGTTCGAAATTGGCTGTCAGCAGGCTCTCGAGGAACCGGGAGCCGAATTCAAAGTCGATGGCGAAGGAAAGCTCCGTACCGACTTCGATCGGTGTGAACCGCCAATGGTTCTCGAGACGGCGGAAGGGGCCCGAGATCAGGTTGGCGTCGATGGTGAGGTTCGGTTCATCGAGCCGCACGCGCGTGCTGAAATGCTCGCGGATGATGGCGAAGCGCACCTTTGCCTTTGCATCGAACTCCATCACACCGGGGGCGGATTCACGCCGACCCCAGGTCCGCATGTCGGTGACCCAGGGTACGAAAGCTGGGTAACGCTCCACATCCCCCACCAGATCGAAGAGTTGGCGAGGCGTGTAGCCGAGGCGTCGCGTTATGCCGTGGCGCAAGGCGGGCTTCTGAGGGTCAAGTCGCGGCGGCGCGGGCTGCGCGCAGGCGTTCGAAATCCTCGCCGGCGTGATGGGAAGACCGCGTCAGAGGACTGGCGGAGACCATCAGGAAACCCTTGGCGCGAGCGATCGTCTCGAGCGCCTTGAACTCCTCCGGAGGAACGAAGCGATCGATCGGCGCGTGCTTGCGGGTCGGCTGCAGATATTGGCCGATAGTGATGAAGTCGATGCCGGCGGACCGCATGTCGTCCATCACCTGCATCACCTCGGCCTTGGTCTCGCCAAGGCCGACCATGACGCCCGATTTGGTGAAGATCTGCGGATCGCGCTCCTTCACCCGCTCCAGCAATCGCAGGGAATGGTAATAGCGCGCGCCCGGCCGGATCGAGAGATAGAGGCGCGGCGTCGTCTCCAGGTTGTGGTTGAAGACGTCCGGGCGCGAATCGATGACCTCCTCCACGGCCGACAATGGCTTGCGAAGGAAATCGGGCGTCAGGATCTCGATGGTGGCTGCAGGAGCCGCTGCGCGAATCGCCCGCACCGTCGCGGCAAAGTGGGCCGCGCCGCCGTCGTCCAGGTCGTCACGGTCGACCGAGGTGATCACCACGTGCTTGAGCCCCATCAGGGCGACCGCCTCGGCCACACGAGCCGGTTCCGTGGGATCGAGCGGCCCCGGAAGACCCGTGGCGACATTGCAGAAGGCGCAGGCCCGCGTGCAGGTCTCGCCCATGATCATCATGGTGGCGTGGGAGACGCTCCAGCACTCTCCGATGTTCGGACAGGCCGCCTCTTCGCAGACCGTAACGAGCCCGTGCTCCTTGACGATCTTTCGGGTCGCCGCCCAACCGGGCGAGCCTGGCGCCCGAACCCGAAGCCATGGCGGCTTCGGCAGAAGAGGCGAATCCGGGCGTTCCCGCTTCTCTGGATGGCGCGCCTCGCGCGCCGCCGTTCTGTCGATGACCGTCGCCACGGCTCGCTAGATCGGCGTTCCCGGTCCAACGATCAAGCGTGTGAGAGTGTCTCACTTGTGCCGGGGTGCGGCGTCGGGAAGCTGGACACGCCCTGCCAGCCGCCTCAAGACGCGCCGAAGGTCGTCGAAGGGAGGGTCGCCATGGCGCAAAGCGCCGGCTTCATCGCACCAAGAACCAGCCTTTTCGAAGCGCTGGTGGACGCGGCGTCCCGCCATGGCGGCGGCAAGCAGATCCTCGAAGACCAGGAGCGGCGCCCGCTCACCTATACCGACCTGATTCGCGCGAGCTTCGCCCTGGGGCGCAAGATCGCGGCGCTGACGGCGCCCGGCGAGACGGTGGGCGTGCTGCTCCCCTCGAGCGCGGGCGCCGTGGTCACGCTCTTCGCCCTCGCCGCGACGGGGCGAATCCCAGCCATGCTGAACTTCACTGCGGGTCTTCGGAACCTGCGCGGAGCTGTGCGTCTGGCCGGCGTCACCCGGGTTCTCACGTCCCATCGCTTTATCGAACAGGGGAAGCTGCACGACGTCGTCGACACGCTCGAGCAGCGTTGCGAGATCACTTACCTCGAGGATGTGCGCGCATCGATAGGCGCGGTCGACCGCATCTACGCCCTCGTCGCCTCCCTGCTCCCCCACCAGTTCGCAGCCAAGTCGACACCCGAGGATCGCGCGGTCATCCTCTTCACATCCGGCAGTTTCGGCGCCCCTCGCGGCGTTGTTCTCACCCACGCCAACATAATGGCCAACGTCGCCCAGGTCGCAGCCCATATCGACCTTGACCCCCACTGGGTCTTCTTCAATCCGCTGCCGATCTTCCACTGCTTCGGCCTGACCGCCGGAGTGATGTTGCCGCTCCTCCGTGGACTGAAGGCTTTCCAGTACCCGAGCCCGCTGCACGTAAAGCAGATCCCCGAACTGGTCCGGGATTCGAAGGCGAGCGTCCTGCTCACCACCGACACCTTCCTCAATCAGTACGCCCGCGCCGCAGCCCCAGGGGACCTGTCCAACCTAAAATTCATGGTGAGCGGCGCCGAGCGCGTGCGGGACGAGACCCACGACCTGATCGCCGAGCGCTGTGGTCCCGTCCCGGTTCTCGAGGGCTATGGCGCGACGGAGGCGTCCCCGGTCATCGCCGTGAACAAGCCCGACGACAATCGTCGCGGCACGGTGGGTGCGGTGCTCCCGGGGATCGAAACCCGGCTGGAACCTGTCCCTGGCATCGCTCGTGGCGGTCGCCTCTTTGTCCGGGGGCCCAATGTCATGGCCGGCTATCTTGGCGATCAGGGGGATCTGCAGCCCCCAGTGGAAGGCTGGCACGACACCGGCGACGTGGTGGAGATCGCCCCGGACGGCTGGGTGACCATCCTTGGACGGGTCAAACGCTTCGCCAAGGTCGGCGGGGAAATGATTTCGCTCACTGCGGCGGAGTCCCTGGCGACGGGGGTCTGGCCGGACTCCCGGCATGCCGTGGTGGCGCTGCAGGACGGCAAGAAGGGCGAGCGGCTCGTGCTCGTGACCGACTGCCAGGAGGCGGAAGTCGGGAAGCTGATCGCCCACGCCCAGGCCCAGGGCGCGCCGGAACTGGCCGTGCCCCGCCGCATCGTCCACACCATCGACGTCCCCGTCCTCGGCTCGGGCAAGACAGACTACGTCGCGGTCCAGCGCATCGCCGAAGCCGAGCCCATGCGCTGAGCCAGATCAAGGCGCAGGCCGGAGCCCCGTGCGCCGATGGCGAGGTTCGGAATTACGAGTGGCTCCATGCGTTACCGTCCCTTGCGCACCGCCCTGTCCCTGGGAGCCCTGCTGACGATCGCGTTCCTGGCGGCCGAAGCCGCCATTCATGTCCACCCGATCCCCATCTCATGAGGCCGATCGACCTCAGCTGCAGGGCCCTTGGGAACCGTCGCTTGTGACGTGAATCGCCCCAGGTGCCGCGGTCGCCGTTACTTGGGAGTCAGTGTCGGGGATGAGAGGCGAGGCGCAGCAGGAGAGCGTGCGGCCTACAGCCTGCCAAGCCACTCGCGAGCGATCCGCTGCGCCTCGGCGACGTCGCCCGGATCCATTTCGTCGCCGATCTCGCGTCGATAGATCTTCGCTTCGAGTGAACCGAACCGTGCCGCGAGATCGAACAGGGCGTGGGCGGAAACGAGATCCACAGGGGCGCCCAATCCGGTGGCATAGGAGAGTCCGAGCCGGAACAACTCTTCGCCACTGGGCTGCGAGCTGGGCGGAGGCAGCCTTGATTCGAGAACCGCTTGGCTCATCGCAACGCTATTCCTCATCGCGTCCGCGGCAAGCCGGATGGCCCACCGCTGAACGATGCAGATATTATGCGCTTAGATGCTGAACGGGTGATGAATCCGCAGCGGCCGGGTGTCGCATTTAATGTTCGGGACGCTGTTTATCGCAACAATCGACAGAAAAAGCACACTTGGCGCCAGCAGCCACACCAACGGCTGCTAGTCGACGCCAAGCTTTGCCCTAAGTAGGGCGTTGACGGATCCAGGATTCGCCTTGCCCCCGGTTTCCCGCATGATCTGACCGACAAACCAGCCGATCGCCTGGGGCTTGGCCTTCACCGCAGCCGCCTGGCCGGGGTTGGCCTCGATCAGGCGGTCGATCAGAGTCTCCAGGGCGCCCGTGTCGCTGACCTGGCGCAATCCCCGCGCTTCGACGATCTGGGCCGCGGTCCCCTCGCCTGCCCACATATGCTCGAACACCTCGCGCGCGATCTTCGAGGAGATCACCTCCTCCTCCAGCAGTCGCACGAGACCGGCGAGGTCGTCCGAGGAGATGGGGCTCTCCTCAATCTCCAGGCCGCCATCAGCCAGGCGAGCGAGAAGGCCGTTGGTGACCCAGTTGGCCGTGAGCTTGGCGTCGCGCCCTTGCGCCGCGCGCTCGAAGTAGTCGGCGCGCGCGCGCTCGATGGCGATCACGCCTGCGTCATAGGCCGATAGCCCGTACTGACTCACCAAGCGGGCGCGCTTCGCATCAGGAAGCTCCGGCAGACTGGCCTCGATCTCAGCGACCCAGGCGGGATCCAGCTCGAGCGGCAGGAGGTCTGGATCGGGGAAGTAGCGATAATCGTGCGCCTCTTCCTTCGAGCGCATCGACCGCGTCTCGCCCCGGCCCGGATCGAAAAGACGGGTTTCCTGCGGGATCGTCCCGCCGTCCTCGAGGATGGCGATCTGCCTGCGCGCCTCGTACTCGATCGCCTGCTGGATGTAGCGGTAGGAATTGACGTTCTTGATCTCGCAACGCGTGCCGAGCGGGCCGCCCGGCCGACGCACAGAGACGTTCACGTCGGCGCGCAGATTGCCCTTCTCCATGTCGCCGTCGCAGGTCCCCAGGTACCGCAGGATGCTGCGCACCTTCTTGACGTAGGCGGCCGCCTCCTCCGACGAGCGCATGTCGGGATAGGAGACGATCTCCATCAGGGCCGTGCCGGCGCGGTTGAGGTCCAACAGGGTGGCGTCCGGATCCAGGTCGTGGATCGACTTTCCCGCGTCCTGCTCGAGGTGCAGGCGCTCAATGCGGACGGTGAAGGTCGAGCCGTCGTCGCGATCCACCTCGATCGCCCCTTCGCCGACGATCGGGTCCTTGTACTGGCTGATCTGATAGCCCTGGGGCAGGTCCGGATAGAAGTAGTTCTTCCGGTCGAAGCGCGACCACAGGTTGATCTTTGCCTTAAGCCCGAGGCCGCTGATCACGGCCTGCTCCACACAGCGCTCGTTGATCACCGGCAGCATGCCCGGCATCGCGGCGTCCACCAGACTGACCTGGCTGTTCGGACCGCCGCCGAAGCCCACCGCGGCGCCGGAGAACAGCTTGGCCTTCGAGGCCACCTGGGCGTGCACCTCCAGGCCCAGGACCACTTCCCACGGGCCGGTGGCCCCCTCGATGTGCTTGGATGACGCCTCGCTCATGGCCGGCTTCTACACCGCTCCCGCGCCCCTGGACAAACGCGGCGAAGCGCCCTCACTAATCCCGCGCAAAGCGGACCCCCTGTCCGCAGGGAGGAGCACTTTTCGATGACCGGATCCATCCTAAGGACGTTGGCCGCAGGCGCTGGCGCGCTTGCCCTGGCGACCGCCTCCCAGGCCCTCGCCCAGTCCGCCGCCGCGCCAGCCAGCGCCCCCATTCCCGCCGCGGCCGGCGCGCCCTCCGTCGAATCGACGTCGATCGGCGACCTGTTGGCCAACCCCGCCGCCAAGGCCGTGCTCGAGAAAGACATGCCCCAGCTGGTCAGCTATCCGGGCCTCGACCAGATCAAGGACATGACCCTGCGCGCCATCTCGGTCTATCCCGAGGCCCAGCTCGACGATGCGAAGCTGAAGTCGATCCAGGCGGACCTCAACAGCGCCGCCGCGACAAAGCCCTGAGCCTTCAGGACGCGCGTTTCGGCCGCTCGGCCTGCCAGCGCGCGTCCACCAGCTTGCGGGCGTCCCCCGTGACACCCCGGCGCACCAGGGCCAGGCCCTGCAGACGGATTTGCGCTCCACCGAGCAGTCGGGGCTTCCAGGAATAGCCGACACGGTAGAGGGACACGTCAGTCCGCTCGTCTCCTGCTTCCACATAGGTGGTCTCGATGACCACGGGGATCGCGCCCTCGCCTCCGCCCTTCACATGGGCGGTCTGGAGCGCCGTGCGCACGCCCTCGGTGATCCAGCCGGCGTCGATCCGCGGCCGCGCCGCGCTGATCTCCCGGGGAGACGCCGACAGGTCGCTCGGGAAGAGGTAGCGCTGCGTCTGGATCGCCTGGCTTTCCTTCAGCGGATTGATGGCGACGGTCCGGCCATCGCGATCCGCCTGCCCCACCGCCACGAAGGCAGCCTCGGCCTGGGCGGAGACCTGCGCCCGCCGGCTCTCCTCAGCGTGCTGCTGGCGGCTCTCCCAGTAGTTCAAGCCCGCGATGACCAGGGCGAGCACGCCGACGATCTCGCCGGCGGTGAGCCAGAAGCCCTGTCGACGTGTCCGCCCCTCCGCCATCGGATCAGGCTGCCCACCAGGGCTGCGGGCGCCCGGCGCCTCCAGCCGCCGCTTCGAGCACACCCGCGAGGGAGAAGATCGTCTCTTCGTCCAGGGCCCGACCGATAAGCTGCAGGCCAAGCGGCAGCCCCGCGGAGTCGAGCCCGCCTGGCACGCTGATCGCTGGCAGGCCCGCCAGGTTCACCGTCACCGTGAAGATGTCGTTGAGGTACATCGCGATCGGATCGGAGGCGTTATCCCCAAGGCCGAAGGCCGCCGACGGCGCAGTCGGGGTCAGCAGGGCGTCCACGCCCTCGAAGGCGCGGTCGAAGTCGTCGGCGATCCGCCGGCGCACCTTCTGCGCCTTCAGGTAGTAGGCGTCATAGTACCCAGCCGACAGCACGTAGGCGCCGATGAGGATGCGTCGCTTCACTTCCTCGCCGAAGCCCTCCGCCCGCGTCGCCTCGTAGACTTCACCCAGGGTGTCGGCGTCGACGCGCATGCCGTAGCGCATCCCGTCGTAGCGGGCGAGGTTGGAGGACGCCTCGGCGGGGGCGATGATGTAGTAGGCCGGAAGGGCATAGCGCGTGTGCGGGAGGGACACGTCGACCACCTCGCACCCGGCGTCCTTGAGCCACTCGACGCCGCGGGCCCACAGGGCCTCGATTTCCGCCGGCATACCTTCCACGCGGTATTCGCGCGGAACGCCAATCCGCAGCCCCTTCACCGACCGCCCGACGGCCGCGACAAAGTCCGGGACATCGACGGGAAGGCTCGTGGAATCCTTGGGATCGTGGCCGCTCATAGAGCGCAGCAGCAGCGCGGAGTCCTTGACCGTCTTGGCGATTGGCCCGGCCTGGTCGAGCGAGGAGGCGAAGGCGACCACGCCCCAGCGCGAGCAGCGCCCGTAGGTCGGCTTGATCCCCACCGTCCCGGTGAAGGACGCCGGCTGGCGGATCGATCCGCCGGTGTCGGTGGCTGTTGCGCCCAACACGATGTCCGCCGCCACAGCCGCGGCGGACCCTCCGGAGGAGCCGCCGGGCGTCAGAGGCCGGTTGGAGGCGCTCGAGCGCCAGGGATTGACCACCGGGCCGAAGGCGCTGGTCTCGTTGGACGAGCCCATGGCGAACTCGTCCATGTTCAACTTGCCCAGCATCACCGCCCCGTCCCCCCACAGGTGCTCGGTGACCGTCGATTCATAGGCTGGGACGAACTCCCCGAGGATCCGGGAACCGGCCGTGGAGCGGACGCCGCGGGTGCAGAAGAGGTCCTTCACTCCGATCGGCGCGCCTTCGAGCGGCCCAGCGGTCCCGGCGGCGAGCCGCTCGTCGCTGATGCGCGCCATCTCCATTGCTCGCTCAGCCGTCTCCAGGACGAAGGCGTTGAGCGGGCGCGCCCGCTCGATGGCGTCGAGGTGGGCGCGGGCGAGCTCGACCGCCGAGACCCGGCGCGCCTTGAGGTCCGCCAGGGCCGCCTCGAGCGTGAGGCCGGTCAGATCGCTCATTCCACCACCTTGGGCACGACGAAGAAGCCGTTGCGAGCGGCGGGGGCGTTGGCGAGGATCTCATCAGGATCGCCGCCCTCGGTGACGAGGTCCTCGCGCATCGGCAGGCGTGCGGCCACCGCCGAGGTCATCGGCTCGACCCCGTCGGTGTCCACCTCGTTGAGCTGGTCGATCCAGTCCATGATCCCGCTGAGTTCGGCGGCCAGCGAGTCGAGGCGCGCCTCGTCCTCGCGGATCCTGGCCAGCTTGGCCACCTTGCGCACGGTGGCGGTGTCGATGGTCATGGTCGCTCCATGCAAGCGGCGGCGCGCGGCGGACGAATACGGCAGACAGTTCGGCAGACGAGAAGGTCGCCCGGTTAGGCGCGAGATCCCCCTTTGACAAGCTCGGCGCCGCGCGCGTCTAGCTCCAGTGGATGGCCGTCGTCGATCTGAGCGAACTTCCCGCCGCCCTGCCGCCGCGCTCGCCGGTCGCAGGTCTCGACCTGGGAACGCGCACAATCGGCGTGGCGGTCTCCGACGTCTCCCTGATGATCGCCTCTCCCCTGAGCCTCATTGAGCGGCGCAAGTTCACCGTCGACGTGGAGCGCCTGTTCGAACTGATGGCCAGCCGAGGCGCGGTCGGCCTGGTGATCGGCCTTCCGGTGAACATGGACGGGACGGAGGGGCCCAGATGTCAGTCCGCGCGAGCCTTCGCCCGACACCTGCTGCGCCTGCGCGAACTTCCGATCGCGTTCTGGGACGAGCGGCTTTCCACCGTCGCCGCCAATCGCGTCCTTATCGACGAAGCCGATCGCAGCCGCGCCCGACGCGCCGAGCTCGTCGACACGATGGCGGCGGCATGGATCCTGCAGGGGGCGCTGGACCGCCTGCGGACAGGCGGGTTTGAAGGGAATCGTCCTTCGGCCTAGAGACCTCCACTCATGGTCAGCCTCGCCCCCGGACTGGACGAGATTCGCGCGCGGGCGAAGCCGTTCCCCAATCGCCACTTCCTCTCCGTGACCGACCTGGATCCCGTGCGGGTCGGGGAGTTGCTGGAGCTTGCCGAGGGCTTCGTCGCCCTCAACCGCCAGGCCAGCAAGAAGATTGACCTGCTGAAGGGCCGCACTCAGATCAACCTGTTCTTCGAAGCGTCCACCCGCACCCAGAGCTCCTTCGAGCTGGCGGGAAAGCGCCTGGGCGCGGACGTGATCAACATGAGCCCGCGCGCCTCCTCGATCTCCAAGGGTGAGACCCTGGTCGACACGGCCGTGACCCTCAACGCCATGCAGCCGGACATCCTGGTCATCCGGCACGCTGCGTCGGGCGCCGCCTCCCTGCTCTCGCAGAAGGTCGACTGCAGCGTGGTGAACGCCGGCGACGGCCAGCACGAGCACCCCTCACAGGCGCTGCTGGACGCTTTGAGCATGCGGCGCGCTTTCGGTCGCATCGACGGGCTCACCGTGGCGATCTGCGGTGATGTGCTGCACAGCCGCGTGGCTCGCTCCAATGTGGCGCTGCTCAACATGATGGGCGCGCGCGTCCGCCTCGTCGGACCACCGACATTGATGCCGGCCGCCGCCGCCCGTTGGGGCGTCGAGGTCGTACACGATATGAAGGCCGGCATCCGCGGCGCGGACGTGGTGATGATGCTGCGCCTGCAGTTCGAGAGGATGCAGGGCGCCCTGGTCCCCTCCACGCGTGAATACTTCCGACTGTGGGGCCTGGACCGCGAGAAGCTCGCCCTCGCCGCCCCGGGCGTGCGTGTCATGCACCCAGGACCAATGAACCGCGGCGTGGAAATCGACTCCGAGGTCGCCGACGACCTCCAGGTGAGCCTGGTGCAGGACCAGGTCGAGATGGGCGTGGCCGTACGCATGGCCGTGCTCGCCGCCCTGGCCGCCCGGCTCGACAACCGATGAACGCCGCGCCCCTCGCCTTCATCGGCGCCCGCCTCGTCGATCCTGAGAGCGGATATGACGGCCCCGGTTGCATGCTGACCGCCGACGGCTGCATCGCCCGCATCAGCCGCGGGGATGCGCTGCCTGGCCTGCCCGACGGGGCGCGGGTGATCGACGGACGCGGAGCCCTCCTGTGTCCCGGACTGATCGACTTGCGGGTGAAGACGGGCGAACCAGGTTCGGAGCCCAAGGAGACGCTCAAGTCCGCCTCCCGGGCCGCCGCGGCCGGGGGAGTGACCTCTATCGTCATCATGCCTGACACCGACCCGCCCGTGGATGAGCCCTCGGTGGCGGACTTCATCCTTCGCCGCGCCCGCGACATCGAGCTGGTCCATGTCTACCCAGCCGGCGCCGCCACGCGCGGATGCGAGGGCAAGGCCCTGGCCGAGATCGGCCTGATGCGCGAGGCTGGCTGCGTCTTCGTCACCGACGCCGACCGCCCGATCGTCGATTCGCGGGTGATGCGCCGCCTCCTCGCCTACGCTGGCGGCCTGGGCGTCCTCGTCGCCCATCGCCCCGCCGACCCCTGGCTCACTGCCGGCGCCGCGGCGAGCGAGGGCGAGTTTGCCGGCCGCATGGGGCTCCCTTCCGAGCCCCCCGCGGCCGAGACCATCATGCTGGAGCGCGATCTCGCCCTGCTCGAGCTGACCGCGCCCGTGGGTGCGCGGCTGATGGTCGACCAGGTGAGCGCCGAAGGCGCGCTCGACACCCTGCGCAGGTCGAAGGACCGCGGACTGCCGGTGATCGCCAGCGCCTCGATCAATCACCTCACCTTCAACGAGCTCGACATCGGCGATTACCGCACCTTTTGGAAACTCACCCCGCCGCTGCGGGCGGAGGCTGATCGAGCGGCCCTGGTGGAGGCCGTTACCTCGGGGTTGGTGGACATCGTCGTTTCGGCCCACGCCCCGGCGCCTGCCGAGGACAAGCGCCTGCCCTTCGAGGAGGCGACCCCGGGCTCGGTCGGCCTGGAGACCCTGCTCCCCGCCCTTCTCACCCTCTGGCACGAGGGCCAGGCGCCGCTGCTGCGCCTGCTGGAGACCGTTACGCTCGCGCCAGCGCGTGCGATCGGCAGCCCCGCGGGGCGCCTCGCGGTCGGCGCGCCAGCCGACCTCATCCTCTGCGATCTCGACGCGCCTCGGGTGATCGACGCCAGCCTGCTCCTGTCGAAGTCGAAGAATTCCGCGTTTGACGGCCGACGGCTGCAGGGTCGTGTGCTGATGACCGTCGTCGACGGCCGGGTGGTCTGGGAATCGGGCCCCGTCAGCGCGCCATGAAACCTCTTCTTCCCCACCCGCCTATGTCCTAGGCTCTCGAAATGGTCATGGCAGAGCTTCATTTGCCTGAGGGGGTGACGGCGGGACTCTGCATCGCCGTCGGCTATCTGCTGGGCTCGATCCCGTTTGGCCTCATCATCACCCGCCTTGGCGGCGCCGGCGACATCCGCGAGGTCGGCTCGGGGAACATCGGCGCGACGAACGTGCTTCGCA
>DASXGQ010000138.1:0-1983 GCA_036488995.1 Caulobacteraceae bacterium | reverse complement strand
CCACGATCGTCGACGGCGCGGGCGACAAGGCCGCGATCGAAGCCCGCATCGCCCAGCTCAAGGCGCAGATCGAAGACACCACGTCGGACTACGACAAGGAAAAGCTGCAGGACCGTCTGGCCAAGCTCGCCGGCGGCGTTGCGGTCGTCCGCGTCGGCGGCTCGACCGAAGTCGAAGTGAAGGAAAAGAAGGATCGCGTCGACGACGCCCTGAACGCGACCCGCGCGGCCGTGGAAGAAGGCATCGTCCCGGGCGGCGGCGTGGCCCTGCTGAAGGCCTCGAAGGCCCTCAACGGCTTCAAAGGCGACAATGCCGACCAGGAAGCCGGCGTCGCCATCGTCCGCCGCGCCCTGCAGGCTCCGATCCGCCAGATCGCCGAGAACGCCGGCGTCGAAGGCTCGATCGTGGTCGGCAAGGTGCTCGAAAACACCTCTCCCACCTTCGGCTTCAACGCCCAGACGGAAGAGTACGTCGACATGGTCCAGGCCGGCGTGATCGACCCGGCCAAGGTCGTGCGGACGGCTCTGCAGCACGCGGGCTCGGTCGCCGGCCTGCTGATCACCACCGAAGCGGCCATCGTCGAAGCGCCCAGGAAGGACGCCGGCGGCGCTGGCGGCATGCCTGGCGGCGGCATGGGCGGGATGGGCGGCATGGACTTCTAGTCCAGGCCAAACAGCCCGGCGCAAGGACAAGGGCGGGGCTGCAGAGCTCCGCCCTTTTTCCATGGGCGAGGACTGCCCCCCTTCCCCGCGAAGGCAAGGTCCATTCGGCGCCAGCAGGCCGCAGGAGAATGCGGGCGCGCGTCCATGCGGCAGTTCGGATGACCCGCCTATTTGCCTTTCGCCCCACGGTCACCCGCGGGCTGCGCCGCGGAGTGGATCAGGACTCGGTGAATGGGTGCGGCAACTCGCCGGACCGGAACAGGATCACCGGGTTCTCGTCATAGTCGCCGAGCTCGGTGTCCGCGGTGGCTGCGAAGGCGACTACGCCGACGCGCAAAGGACCCAGCCGCTCAGCCTTGCGCCGCGCCTCCTCGGCGGTCTTGCAGCCCACCTGCTGCTCGGCCTTCAGCCCCTTGCCGCGCCCGCGGACGTAGGACTGCACGATGTAGACGGTTTCTCTGGCCATGGATCTTCACGCGCCGGTTCTGGCGCGCCGTCAATGGCAAGTCCTCCGGGCCTGGTTGGCCCGGTCGGTGAAGCCGTTGGCCGCGCCGACCGCGTCCGCGCAACCGGATCACCTGGGTGACGCCGTCCGGTTCCGGGCGTGCGGAACCGAAGCTATGGACGCAGGACCTGCGGGTCTGCGGAGACGCGGAGCCAGCTAGCCTTCATCAAAACGTGTTCCGGCCCAGACTAAATCCTCGACCGGCGTTGCGGATATACTTTCCCGGGGCTTTGCAGTGGCGCCCGGAGGCGAGCATGAGACATCACCGGATCGCAGACATGGACCCGAAGGCGGTTGTCGCGCTGCGCACGACTGCGACACTGTCCAGGCGACAGCGCCTGGAGCGTTGGGCCAATTTGCTCGATCGTGAGCCTGACAGGAGGCTGACCGCCCTGACGCGGGTGGAGTTCGTAGCCGAGCGGCATCGCGCCCACATGCGGGACGACAATACGCCAATGTCCGTAGCCTTTGCCGACCCCGTCCTCAAAGGCGCTGGCCTCCAGGGCGACACGCTCGGCGATGCCCAAAGCTTCTTTGAACTGACCTCGAACGAGGCGCACCGACTGCTCTGTGACTGCTACTATTTTGGTCAGATGGATGCCGGAACCGTGGCTCACAGGCTGCGCGCAATGTCGAAGCCGCCGTTGATCCAGAGGCTCTTCAGGGTCTCGTTGGGTTCCTAGAGGCTGGACCGTCGGGCGCCGCAATCAATGGCGGCGTCACGCAAAGACCTCGGCCCGACGAGGGCCGAGGAATCCTGAGTGAGTAGATGCCCGTCCAGCTCGCCAGCGAGCAGGGCGGCGGCGCGCCTTCACG
>DASXGQ010000169.1:0-13634 GCA_036488995.1 Caulobacteraceae bacterium | reverse complement strand
TCGACGGGACGCCGGCGGACCAGGTCAGTGGTCCGCCGGCGTCCCTCTAAGCCTTCACGCAGTCGTCAGAACGAGTAAGCGACCGTGCCGATGACCTGGAACGGGGGGATGTACTGGTCGCTGACCTGGCCCGTGCCGTAGGGATCGATGTAGCGCGAGTTGATCCCGCCCACGCTACCGATGTTGGTCATGGTCAGCGAGAGACGCAGGGCGCTGTGGTTGGGCACATATTCGAAGTTGAGGTCCGTCACAGTGTACTGCGGGACCTTGTCCAGGGTCGGCTCGTTGAAGATCCGCGCCCATTCCGACCCGCGATAGGTGATCTGCACCCTGGGCGTCAGCGTGCCGCCCGGCACGTCGAAGCGGTAGGAGAAGTTCAGCGCGCCGGACACGTGCGGCATGTCTGGCGGGGTGGAGCCGTTCAGATTCTTAGCCGCGGCGATGACCTGCGGATAACAGGCCGGATTGAAGCCGAAGAAGCACGCCGGAGTCTGTTCGATCGAGTTTGCTACCGTCGAGTCGATCGACTTGTAGTTCCCCACGACGTGTCCGTTCTCCAAAGCGAGCGTCAGGCCCGCGTTGAAGCGAGTGTCGGGCGACGTGTAATCGGCCTCAGTCTCAATACCATAGTCGTGGATTAGCGGGATGTTCGCAATGCCGCCGTCGAAGGGCACCGGATCCGTCTCGATGTACTGGAAGTTCTTCTGGATATAGTAATATCCGGCAACGTTCAGACGCACGGTCCGGTCGAGGAAGTAGTTCTTCGAACCGATCTCGAAGGCGTCATTCGTCTCGGGCAGGAAGACCGGCGGGATCACCAGCTGTCCGAAGCTGCCGTTGACGCCGCCCGGCTTGTAGCCGCGCGAATAGCTCGCGTAGACCATGTTGTCCGGCGTCACCTGGTCGTCCGCCTCGATGCGCCAGGTCGGGGTGCTGTTTGACGAAGTGTGGAGCACCGTGTTGGGCAGCGGCGAGAAGCCGGAGAAGTTGAAGCTGTTGTCGTGGAAGTAGTCCCAGTTTCCGCGCACGCCGCCGGTGATGCTTATGGTGTTGGTGACGTGGTAAGTCGCCTGGCCGAAGATCGCGCCGGAGCGGTGGGTCACGTGCGAGACGTTCCCGTAGGCGAGGTTCGACGGGTACGGCGGGCTGGTGATATCAGGCGGGATCGCGAGGTCAGCCGGTGTCGGCTGGGTGTCGCCCTCGTACTCGACCACGAACTGCTTGCTCTTCTGCAGCAGGCCGAAGACGCCGACGATCCAGTCGACCTTGCCGCCGGGCTTGGAGAGGAAGTCCAGTTCCTCTGTGTAATTGTGCACGTGGGTGTTCCACGCCGCCACGTCGTCATAGGCGCCCAACATCGCAAACGTGCTGCGCGAGGAGTCTTCCTGCTGAACGTGGTCGAGACCTTGATAGGCGGTCACCGACTTGATGGTGAACCAGTCAAGGTCCCACTGGACGTTGAGGTGGTAGAGCTGGGTCGTCAGTTTGAAGAGGCCCGGATAGTCCTGATTGACCTCCCACGGGCTCGGCGCCGGATCGTTGATGTTCTTCTGCGCGTCGCCGTGCTGGTCGGCGTGGTAGACCTGGGCCGTCAGCGTCGCCGAAAAGTTGCTCACCGGCTTCCACAGCAGAGCCATTTTCAGGCTCTCGTCATGAGCATCGTCGAGCTTGAAGTTGGGGAGCGCCAGATCGTCGGTGAAGCCGGTGTGGTCGTACTTCTGGCCGGAGATCCGCAAGGCGAGAGTGTCGCCGATCGGGATGTTCACCTCCGCCCGTTCACGGTAGAGGTTGTAGTTGCCGAAGCTGGCGTCGCCTGACCCGCTGAATACGCCCAGCTGGGGCTGGTTGCTGTTGATCAGGATCGCACCGCCCGTGGAGCTCTGCCCATAGAGGGCGCCCTGGGGGCCACGCAGCACTTCGATGTCCCGCACGTCGAAAAGGGTCTGGTCGAGCGAGATGCTGTTGGCGATGTAGACCCCGTCCACGAACAGCGACACGCCGGGAACCGTCGTGAGGCTGTTCTCCGGCGTCTCCGATCCGATGCCGCGGATCGCCACCAGGTTCTCGAAACCGGACGCCTTGGTGATCTCCAGGCTGGGGACCTCGGCGCTCAGGCTGGCGAGCTTGGTTGTGAAGGTCGCTTCGAGCTGCTTCTCCGAAACCGTGCTGATCGCATCGGGCGTCTTCTGGATGTCGGTCGAACGACGCTCGGCGGTGACCACGATCTCCCCGACAGTGCCGACCGAGCTGGGCTCGGATGCGGAGGCCGCGGCGCCGTTAGCGGCTGGAGCACTGGACGCCGCCGCGCCCGTCGCCTGGGCAAGGGCGGTCCCCGACGCCGCGAGCCCCATCAGAAGGGCGCACGACGAGATCATGAGAGAACGCCGGTTTTGGCGGGTGTTAGCGGACATCAAGCCCCCTCGTTGATGGTCTGACGGTAGGTCGAGCCAGAAGCTAGGAGGCGATCCTGAAGGGGCGGCGGGTGTCCGGTCACCTGTGAAGGTGCGTCACGCGAGCTGCCGTGGATCTGTGGCCTAATTCCTGAGCCGTCCATTCCTTGTTTGCCGCATTTAGTGGCGTTTTGTCAGATCACGTCAAGAGCAGGTGGGCCACACATTAGTGATGCCTTCGTCCGTGGACGGGACAAAACACCACAGTTGCTTAAAAGATACAGGAGCGGAACGCGAGAAGGACGCGGGCTTATTTTGGAGAAGGAAAATTGACGTTACGCACGACGTCATTCACGTCCGGAATATCACGCAACTCGCACGGAACACTTGGTACGCGAGCAGGCAAACGCGCGCGTACCTCGCGCGCAGAGCTGCGATCGCCTCGCTGCTGGGTTAGACCGTCTGAGCCTGCTTGCCCCAGACCTCGCGCGCCTTCTCGTAGACCCCCTGGTCGAACGAATACTCGACGGTGTTGCCGTCGGGATCCTTGATGAAGCAGACATAGCCGATCTGCTTGGGCATCTGCACCGGACCCAGGCCCAGGCAGCCCACGGCCTTGGCCTTGGCGGCGATCTCGTCGACGGCCTCCTTGGACGAGGCCTCGATGCCGATATGGGCGAAAGGACCCATGGGGTGATGGGCCGCCGGGGCGAAGGGGTCATGGCCTTCGAAGAACTGCCCAAGCACCAGGATGAAAGGCGATTCGGCCTGCGTGGGATCGCCCAGCCATGCGTTCTTGCCGGCCTTGTCCTCGCCCTTGTTCAAAAGGCGCAGGTGAGTGAAGGCCTCGTACCAGGCGATAGAGGCCTCGATGTCCTTCACCGCCAGGGCGATGTGTGTCCAGGTGGTCCGCTTCGGGCGGGTCGCGTAGTTGATCTCGCCGGACATGGATCGCCTCCTTAGATAACCAAGGACCGTACATCCGCCCAGCGCGCCGGACTTGCCCACAGGCGCACGAGAAATTGGCCTCTAGAGCAAGCTCCGTTCAGACGGACCGTCCGAACGGGGATGATTTGCTCTAGATTCAAAATCTTAGAGCCTGATTCAGCGTTTGCATCTGTTCCGTGCAAACGCATCAAGCTCGGGCGGCCGGCCGCGTCACGACGCAGGCCTGAGGTCGGGAAAGGAACCCCGGTGGTAGAGCAGCGGCGTCTCATGGGGGGCGTGGCAGGTGCGCACGCCCCGGCCGATCACCACCACGTGGTCGCCCGCCGGATGGATCGCCTGCACCTCGCAGTCCACGAAGATGGGCGCCGCCTTCAAGTGCGGAGCTCCCCCTTCGCAGGCTTCCCAGTCGAGACCCGCGAAGCGGTCGCTCTCGGGATTGCGGGCGAAATGCAGCGCAAGCTCGCGCCCTCCTTCCGCAGGCAGGATGTTGACGCCGAACACCCCGCACGCCTCCACCGGACCACGGAGTGGATTGGCGTTGTCCAGGCAGATCAGCAGCAGCGGCGGATCGAGCGAAACCGAGCAGAACGCGTTGATCGTCGAACCGAGCGGCGCGCGGTCGCCCCAGCTGGTGACCACCGTCACGCCGGTGGGGAAATATCCCATGGCGGCCCGCCATTCAGCGGCCGTCGGCGCCCCTGCCGGGGCTTCGGTCAGATCAGCGGCCATGGGGTGCGGTTCGGAAGTCCGGTGCGGGCGATGACGGCGCGGCCGGCTTCGCGGGCGGCGGCCAGCAGCGCATCCTCGTCGAACAGGGTCGCCCGGCCAGCGTCGAGCACCTGGACTCCATCGATCCAGACGCTGTGCACGCCGCGCGAAGGCGCACTGAAGGTCAGTTGCTCGACGACGTCGAACAACGGACCGCCCCACTCGGCAAGATGGGTGTCGTGCAGCACGATGTCGGCCTTCTTGCCGGCTTCGAGCGAGCCGATCCGGTGGGAAAGGCCCATGGCCGCCGCGCCCTTCAGCGTCGCCATCTCGAGCACGCTCGTGGCGGGCATCAGGAACTGATCGGCCCGGGCGTCGCGGAACAGACTCGCCATCAGGCGCCCGGAGGCGAGGATGTCCGCGGAGATGCCGTCGGTGCCGAGCGTGAGGTTGACCCCCGCGTCCAGCATCTCGGGGAAAAGACCCAGCTTGGAGACGCCGAAACCGCCCTGGAGGGCGGCGTGCGGACAGTGCACCGCCCCGGCGCCGGAGCTCACCAGGATGTCGAACTCGCTCTGGTCGATATTGGCCAGGTGGGTGAGCATCACCCGGTGGCCCATCGCGCCGATGTCAGCGAGGTGTTCCAGCGGACGGCGGTTGTACCGGGCCAGGAACCATTCCGGGTCGGAGGCGCGCGGGCTCATGTGGGCCGACACGCGGATGTCCTTGTCGTCGGCGATGGCCTTGGCGGCCCGCCAGATGTCGTCGGAATTGGTCGAGTGACCGACCAGAAGGGGCCACGCGGCAAGGCGCGCCTCCCCGCCGGAGTCAGGATAGCGCTCCACCTCCGATTCCAGGATCGCGATGCCCTCACGCGACAGCGCCGCCTGATCGGCGGAGGGATCGTAGGCGCGCCCCTCGACCCACTGGCCGACGCGGCCACGGATGCCGGTCTCCGCCAGGCCCTCAACCACCGCGTCGAGCTGCAGGATGGTGCCGGCCTCGACGAAGCAGGTGGTCCCGCCCTGGATCATGGCGAGGGCGGCGCACTGGGCGGCGATGCGCTCGTCCTCGGGGCTCTGGGCCTTGAAGATCGGGATCACCCAGCGCTGGAGCTTGTCGCCCCAGCTGTCCTCAGGGGCGCCGCGCGCAAAGCCGCGGGTCAGGGGATCGCCGGTGATGTGGATGTGGGCGTCGATGAAGCCAGGCGTGGCGACGAAGCGGCCCGCCTCCACCGTCCGCTTGGCGCGCACCCGGGGCGCGAGATCGGCCCGCTTGCCCACCGCGGCGATCTTGTCGCCGGCGAGCGCGATGGCCCCGTCCTCGATGACGCGGCGCTCGCCGTCCATCGTGATCACCGTCGCGCCGGAGATCAGGAGGTCGGCCTCGATCGTCTCGAGCGCCTCCGTGGCGAGGGTGTGGGCAGACGTCATTCAGCAGGGCTCCGGAGAGGGGTAGAGGCGACCTTCATCATCGGCGGGCGCAGGAACAGGGTCGCGATCAGCAGGCCGACCGCGACCAGGGCGCACAGCACGAACATGCCGGTGAAGCTGCCCAGGGTGTCGCGGGCCCAGCCGCCGAAAGCCGGCCCAAGGGCCGCCGAGGTGGAGATCAGGCACATGATGGAGAAGAGCTCGAGGTTGGCCTTGCGGCCGAAGTACCTCAGCAGCAGGACCGTCGAGCAGATGAACGAGAGGCCAAAGCCCAGGCCCACGCCCAGGACATAGACCCACATCAGCAGCCAGCTGTGGGCTTCCGCGAGGCCCCACATCCCCAGCGCCAGGGCGGCCATGGAGACGGCCATCAGCGCCTTGGTGGAGATGCGCTCGGCCAGGACGCCGCCGACGATGGTGATGCCGGCGCCGAACAACTGCTCGAGACTGAGCATCTCGGCGGCTGACGTCGCGCTGACGCCATGCTCGATCAGATGCTGCACGGCGAAGCCGTGGGCGGTGGTGTTGATCAGCAGATAGGTCGTGTACCCGCCGACGATGACATAGAACTGGGTGGTGCCGAGGGCATGCCGCACGGTCCAGTCCCGCAGGCCTTCGATCATCTCCGGCAGGCTCGCCTGTTCCGGCGCCTCGGTGTCGTGGGCCGTCTTCTCCTCACGGCGACCCGGTGTGGTGAACACCGCGTAGGCGCCGGCGCTCGCCGCCATCGCCGCGAAGACCCACCAGAACGGGCGCCAGCCATGGGTCAGGGAATTGACCCACACATAGAGCATCGGGCCGACGACGCCGCCCAGGGCCCCGAGGGTGAAATAGACGCCCAGGATCGTCGAGCGGCGCTCGGCGAAGAGGTCGGTGAGGACGTGGGTCCCCGGCACGGTGCTCACGAGCGCGAAGGAGAGCCCCACCAGGAGCGTCGCGAACAGGTAGATCCACACCGAGTGGGTGACCGCCAGCAGGGCGAAGCCGGCGGTCATCGTCAGCCCGCCCACGAGCATCGTGCCGTTGACGCCGATCCTGCGGACCAGCGCCGCCGAGATCAGGCTCGCCAGGCCGCAGGCGAGGCCGAGCAAGGTGTAGCCCCACCCTGCCTGCTGCCAGTCCCAGTGCAGCTCGGCCACCATCTTGGGCAGCACCACCCCCAGCGAGGAGAACGCTCCGGCCGAGACGACGAAGAAGATCAGGCTCAGCGAGGAGAAGGGAATCCAGCGAGAGAGGGGGGCGCTGCGCAAGGAAGGGCCTACTCGCGGGTGTAGCTGTCGGGGATCTTGGGATCCGGGCCGCCCTTGACCCAGAGGATGATCTCGTTGCCCCAGGGATCACGGAAGGCGTGGTTGAAGCCGTTGAATTCCTTCCAGTAGTGGTCGCGCCACAGCTCGGTCGCGCCGCGGTCGAGCGCCTTCTTCATGATCTCTTCGTGCGACTGGCCGTCGCCCACCAGGATCCAAACGCGCGCCTTGCGCCCGTCGTTCGCGAGGGTGCGGGGCTCGACACCCTTGGGATCGGGATGCGGGCGCGCGTTCTCGGCCTTGAAGATGCCCAGGTGCAGATTGCCGATCTGGCTCTCCGTCCCATCGGAATTGAGGAAGTTGCCGCCGGGCACCATGCGGTGGAACACGCCATAGGGGCGGTCGTCGTCCCGCCAGCCGAACACCTCGGCGTAGAACTTGCCGGCCGCGGCTGGATCGTCGGAGGCGAGGTCGACGAAGATCAGGGTGTTGGGAGTCGTAGTCATCGGGTTTCCTTGAACGTTTGTCCCTTTTGACCTCAGGCGGCGTATTCGGCGCGCTTGGGGGTGAAGACGTCGAGATTGAGCACCGCCTCGTTCCCAACGACCTCGCCCCAGTGTCGCGCGTTGGGCGGGATCACCAGCAGGCCGCCGGGCCCCAGGCGGGTGACGCTGTCGCCGATGTGAAAGTCGATCGTGCCGGCCAGGATGTAGACGATCTGCTCGTGCGGATGGTCGTGCGGGCGCGGCTCGTGGCCGGGTTGCAGGCGGTTGAGCGACACAGTCGCCCCCTCGCCCGAAAAGGCCTTGCGCTCCACGCCCTCGCGCACGCGCTCCCAGGGTGTCGAGTTCCAGTCGATCGAATGCAGGTCCATCGCGATTCGCCTCCGTGTGCCTCAGGCCGCCCCGTAGCCGCCGCCGCCGGGAGTCTCCAGCACAACGACGTCTCCGGGCTGCATCATCATCTTCTTGCCCTCGGAAACGGGCTTGCCGTTGACCAGAAAGCGTCCGGGCGCGCCGGGATCACCCCCGCCCAGCCCGTCCGGCCCGCGATCGAGCCGGCTCGGCACCGCGTTGAGCAGCCAGGGCTCGTTCGTGCGCATGTGGAAGCCGATCACCTGGCCATCGCCGCCGGCCGTGCGGCCCTTGCCGCCCGAGCCCAGGCGAAGCTCGCGCTTGTCGAACACGATCGGCATCGCTGCTTCGAGGATCTCCACCGGCACGGCCGCCACCCCAGTGGGATAGCAGGTGGCGCTGGGACCGGACTTGGTCAGGCGCGCGCCCATGCCGCCGGAATAGTTGAACATCGACGAGGTGAAGGCCTGCCCGGTCGAGTGCTTGCCCTGGATCTGCACCGTCCACACCGCGCCCGACCCTTCCGCGAGGACCCGGTCGGGAATCACCTGGTGCAGGGCCTTGAGGATCGGCATGGGCACGAACATGCCCACCACGTGGCGCGCATTCAGAGGGGAGGGGTACTCGGCGTTGACGATGCAGCCCTTCGGCGCCCTCACCTTGATCGGCGCGAGGGAGCCGTAGTTGTTCGGTTGCTCGGGATTGAGGCAGCTGCGCACGGCGAAGGTAGAATAGGCGTGGGTGTAGTTCATCACCACGTTGATGCCCATCGGGCTCGGCCCGGAGCTGCCCTCGAAGTCGATGGTCACCTCACCGGCCTTGTTGTCGATGTGGACGGCGGTCTTGAGGGTGATCACATCGCCGCCCGGAACGTCGAAGCGGCTCTCGCCATGCCACACGCCCGATGGCAGAGCCCGGATCGCGTCGCGGGTCGCCTTCTCTGAGCGGCTGATGATCTCGTCGGCCAGTTCCTCGATGTCCTCCAGTCCATTGCGCTCGCACAGGGCGTTCAACCGCTCGCCGCCGGCGCGGCCACTGGAGACCTGGGCCGAAAGGTCGCCGAACACCTCATCGGGCGTGCGCACGTTGCGCCGGATCATGGTGTGGAGGGTCTCGTTCGGCTTGCCCGCCTCGTAGAACTTCAGCGGCGGGATCCAGAGGCCCTCCTCGTGGATGTCCCGCGCCCCGGCGCCGATGCCGTAGCCGCTGATGTCCGTGTGGTGGATGGTCGAGCCGATGAAGCCGATCAGCCGCTCGCCGCGGAAGATCGGGCAGAGCACGGTGATGTCGAAGAAGTGGCCTGCCGACATCCACGGATCGTTGGTGATCACGATGTCGCCCGGGACCAGCTTTCCCTTGTAGAGCTTGGCAAGGGTCTCGCCGGCGGCGGCCAGGGAGTTGATATGGCCAGGCGTGCCGGTGTTCGCCTGGGCGACCATGCGGCCGCGCGCGTCGAACAGGCCGCTGGCCAGGTCGCCCGCCTCGCGCACGACCGGACTGAAGGCGATGCGCTGCAGCGCCTTGGCCTGCTCGCTGACGATGCTGATCAGGTTCGACCAGAGGATCTCGAGTTCGATTCCGTCCAACATCAGGCAGTCCTCGTCGCGGTGATGCAGCCCATCGAGTCCATGACGCCGGTCCAGCCTGGGGGCAGGACGACGGTGGTCTCGCGCTCCTCGATCAGGGCGGGCCCTTCGATGGCCTGGCCGGCGGCCAGGGCCTTGCGGTCATACAGTTTCGCCTTGCCGGCGGCGGCCCACAGAGGGACGTCGCGCTCGCCCTTGGGCTCGGCGGGGGCTCCGCTGCGGGCGGGGGCGGCGTGGACCACATTGTCGGGCCCGCGCGCCGTGAGACGCCAGCTCACCACCTCCACCGGCACGTGCGAGGGATTGACCCCATACTGGGCGAAATAGGCCGCCTCGAACGCCTTGTGGATCCGCTCGGGGTCGCGATGGCTGCGGGGATCCTCTTCGAGCGTGATCCCAACCTCGTTCTGCTGGCCCGCATAGCGCAGGTCCGCGCCCACGGCCCAGACGATCTTGTCCTCGGTGACGCCGGCCTCCGTGAGACCTTCGATCCCTTCCGCGGTCATCTCGCCCAACAGGCGATCGACCTGGTCCCAGTCGAGGCTGTTCAGGCCCGAAAGCGCGCTGCGCACCAGGTCGAGGCGGACGGGCGTGACCAGCGATCCGAAGGCGGAAAGCACGCTCGCCTGCGGCGGGAAGATCACCGCCGTGCTCTGCAGCAGCTCGCCCACGGCGCAGGCGTGCACCGGCCCGGCGCCGCCGAAGGCCAGCAGCGGCAGGCCGCGGTGATCCACGCCCCGGTCCGTGGCGTGGGCGCGGGTCGCGCCGGCCATGGCCTCGGCAACGATACGGAAGATGCCCGCCGCCGTGGCCGCCCGGTCGGTTCCCAGGCGCTCGGCGAGGCGATCCACCGCCGCCTCGGCGGCTGGCTTGTCCAGGCGCATGTCGCCGCCCAGGAAGTTGTCGGGATCCAGGAAGCCCAGGACGAGGTCTGCGTCGGTGACCGTCGGGTCCTGGCCGCCGCGGCCATAGCATGCGGGCCCGGGCTCGGAGCCGGCGCTGCGCGGGCCGACCTTGAGCAGGCCCAGATTGTCCACCGAGGCGATGGAGCCGCCGCCCGCGCCGATCTCGATCATGTCGATCGAGGGGATGGTGAGTGGCATGCCGCTGCCTTCGGCGAAGCGGTACTTGCGGTCGACCTCCAGGGTCCCGGTCACCAGGGGCCGGCGGTTCTCGATCAGGCACGCCTTGGCCGTGGTGCCGCCCATGTCGAAGGACATCAGGCGGTCGAGGCCAAGGCGCTCGGCGAAGTAGGCCGCCGCCAGCGCGCCCGCGGCCGGACCGCTCTCGATCATCCGCACGGGATTGCGGCCGGCGACATCGGCCCCGATCACCCCGCCGCTGGACAGCATGATCAACGGCTGGTTGGCGACGCCGGCCTTCTCCAGGCCGATCTTCAGGCCCTTCAGGTACGGCTCTGTGATCGGAGTGGTGTAGGCGTTGATCGCCGTGGTCGACGCCCGGGGATATTCGCGGATCTGCGGCGCCACGGTGGAGGACAGGGAGAGATAGATCTCCGGCGCTTCCTCGCGCAGCACCTGGGCGATCGCCTGCTCGTTGGCGCCGTTGCGGAAGGCGTTGATCAGACAGATGGCCGCGGCGACCACGCCCTCGGCCTTCAGCTTTGCGGCCAGTTCGCGGATCTGCTTCGGATCCGCCGTCTGCAGCACCTGGCCGTCCGCGAGGACGCGTTCGTCCACCTCGAAGGTCAGCTCGCGCGGGATCAGCGGATCGGCGAACTCGATCTGCGGATCGTACATCTCGTAGCGGTGCTCATTGCGGATCGAGAGTACGTCGCGGAAGCCGCGGGTGATGATGAGGGCCGTGATCTGGCCCTTGCGCTCGATCAGGGCGTTGGTGACCACAGTGGTGGCGTGCACGACCACCCCGTCGACTGACGAGGGCTGGGCGCCGGCCTTCTTCAGCACCAGGTCAGCGGCGCGGAAGAAGCCTTCCAGCAGATCGCCGTGGGTGGTCAGGGTCTTGTCCACCACGACGGAGCCGTCGGAGGACCGTAGGACGGCGTCGGTGAAGGTTCCGCCGATATCGACGGCAAGCGAAAGAGACACTGGCGGTTAGACCCCCTGAGATCCGAGGCTGCGCGAGGCCTGCGCAGCGGCGGTGGTTACAAGATCGATCTGCGCGGCCGAGGGCTCGGCCGGGATGAACTGGCTGGCGCCTACCAGGGCGATCGCCCCGCGCGAGACGTTGCGGTGGTCGAAGACCGGCACGGCCAGGGCGTTGACCCCGATCTGGACGGCGTCGACAGCCGTGGCCCAGCCCTGGCGGCGCACCTGCTCCACCGCACGGCGAACCTGGTCCGGCTGGTCCAGGGTATGGGGCGTCCAGCGGCGCAGCGGGCGGGTGAGCGCCAGGTCGAGCAGATGGGCGGGTCCGAAGGCGAGGGCGACGAGGCCGTGGGCGGACGCGTGCAAGTCCAGCCTGGAACCCGGCCGCACGCCGAAATCGATCACGCTGGCGCCCTGGATCATCTCCAGCACGATCACCTCGTCGCCGACGATGGCGGAGGCCGTGACGGCGAGGCCGCTCCCTTCGCGCAGCTGCGCCATGAGCGGGCGGATGGCGCGGATCACGTCGAAACGCTCGCGCGCCTGCTCGCCCAGGGTCAGCACGCGGATGCCGACCTCATAGCCGTCTGAGCGCGGGTCCTGGGTCGCATAGCCGCGCTGGACCAGCGCCCGCAGGTGGCGATGCGCGCGGGCTTTGGAGATCTCCAGCTCCCGGGCGACCTCGGTCACGCCCTTGGGGTGACGCGCTTCCGCCAGCAGCTCGAGCAGACGCAGCACGAGGTCGACCGACTCGAGGTCGGCGGGGGCGGGTGGAGGGATAGCCTCGGCGAGGCTCATGAGGACCAAGGGTTGTTCCGCTGAATGAAACAGTGGTTCGGATAACGGAATGGTTCATGCCGGGGCAGGTGCTGTCAAGCGGTCAGGATCGCGTTTTGGCGATTGTTGACGGCCGCTGCTCGCGCCCCTAGCGCGAGCCCCCGGACGGCGATGGAGGAGAGATCAATGGCGTTGCGCGAAAAGGTGCGGTCAGGACAGCGAGTGATAGGCGTCTTCATCAAGACCGCCTCGCATCAGGTCGTGGAGCTGATCGGCCGCGCCGGTTTGGATTTCGCAATCGTCGACGCCGAACACGCGCCATTCGACCTGCTCACCCTCGATCGGATGGCCCTGGCGGCGCGGGCCTGGGACCTGCCCCTGCTCGTCCGGCCCGCCGGGTCCGACGCCGCCTTCGTCGGCCAGGTCCTCGACATGGGTTTTTCCGGGATCGTCGCCCCGCACGTGGACAGCGCCCAGGCCGCCCGCTCCGTCGCAGACGCCGCCCGGTTCGACCGTGGGCGCCGCGGCTTTTCGCCCTCCACTCGCGCCGGCGGCTACGGCGCAACGGACGCCCGCGCCTATTGCGAGGTCGCCGATCGCGAGACCAGCCTGTGGTGCCAGATCGAGGACGCCTCGGCGCTCCCGCGCCTGGACGAGATCGCCGCCGTGGACGAGATCGACTGCCTCTTCCTCGGCCGCGCGGACCTCGCCCTGTCGCTCGGCGTGGACTCCCAATCCGACCCCCAGGTCGTCGACGCCGTGCGCGCGACCGCCGAGGTTGCTCGCCGCGCTGGACGGACCGTCGGGATCTTCGTCGGCTCTTCGCAGGAGATCGCGCCCCTCGCAGAGCTGGGGATCAGCGTCTTCGTCTGCGGCTCCGACCAGAGCTGGCTGCTCGCCCAGGGCCGCGCGATCCGCAGCGCGTTTGACGCCGCGCGGGGTTAAACGTCGACCGCCGCCTCACGGCCGCTTTCCCCATCCGTCTCGCCGCCTACGGCGGCGATCCACCTTCCCCAGGAGGGAAAGGAGAGGGCGTCTCCCGGCCTCACCTCTCTCGCGCTCTCCTCCCCCCAAGCGCACAGCGCGCCGTGGGGGAGGTGGCTCGGCACGCGAAGCGGGACGAGCCGGAGGGGGAAAAGCTACGCCTCAGGCGGCCCGGGACACCGGGTTGCGCGCCGCATCCTGGACGAGGTTGTTGATCAGGTTGTCGGTCCGCAGCTTGCGGGCCGTGTCGACCATGATGAGCCAGGCTCCGGCGAGGATGCAGACGTCCTTGATGACCAGACGGCCCGGGCCCGACAGGTAGGGGAAGCCGTGCTGGGCGTCGCCGAGCGCCGAGACCCAGGCCTCGGGCGTCGTGATCAGGAAGGACAGGGTGACGAACGGGGTCAGGAACGACAGGATCGCCCCGACCATGCCGACCCTACGCGAAACCAGACCAGCCAAGGTGGCGAAGCCGATGGCCAGCTCGAGCGTGCCGAGACCCCTGGCGAAGCCGTAAGTGTTGTTGGCGGTCTGCCATGCCCGTTGCGCCGGGATCAGCACGCCTTCCCTGGTCAGGTGCTGCGCATACTCATGCGGGTGGTTGTAGAAGAAGCTCATGAACGGGCTGTTGGCCACGA
>DASXGQ010000076.1:0-2251 GCA_036488995.1 Caulobacteraceae bacterium | reverse complement strand
CGCCGAAGAAGCCCTGGTTGGCGCGCCCCAGCGCGTCTGATCCTCAGGCGCCGTCAGGAAAGGCCAGTCGTCGGCCGATCTCCATGAAGGCCTGGGACACCGAACTCTCGGGCTCGGTCGCCACCAGGGGACGTCCCTCGTCGGTTCCGACGCGCAGGGCGATATCGATCGGGATCTCCCCGAGGAACGGCACGGACAGTCTCTCCGCTTCCGTGCGCGCGCCTCCATGGCCGAAGATCGGCAGGCGCGCGCCGGTGGTTGGGTCGGGGAAGTAGGCCATGTTCTCGATGACCCCGAGGATGGGCACGGGGGGATTCATCTTCCCGAACATGGTCACCGCGCGCCGCGCGTCCACCAGCGCCACCTCGGAGGGCGTCGAAACGATGATCGCGCCGTCCACGCTCAGCTTTTGAACGAGGGTCAGGTGGACGTCGCCGGTCCCCGGCGGCAGGTCGACCACCAGCACATCGAGGGGGCCGCGCGCGTCCCAGCGGACATCGCCGATCATCTGCCGAAGCGCGGACGAGGCCATGGGGCCGCGCCAGATCATCGCCTGGCGCTCGTCGACCAGGAAGCCGATGGACATGACAACCAGGCCCCAGACGACGATGGGCTCCAGCTTTCCGTCGACGAAGGCCGGCTTCTGTGACGCCCCGGTCATCCGGGGCGCGGAGGGCCCGTAGATGTCCGCATCGAGCAGGCCGGTCCTGAGACCCAGGCGCGCGAAGGCGCAGGCGAGATTCACCGCGACGGTCGACTTGCCGACGCCGCCCTTGCCGCTCGCCACCGCGATCACACGCGCTACCCCTTCCAGCCGTTCCGCCGGCGGCATGGCCGCCGGATCGGCGCGCGGATCGGAAGCCACCTGCGCGCCCCGGCGGGGCGTTGCGGTCGGCGTCTGGGCGGTCAGGACCACCTGCGCACGCGTCACCCCGGGGACCTGCAGCAGGGCGCGCTCCGCGGCGTCTCTCACCGGAGCGTAGGCGGCGGCGTCCGCTGCGGCGACCTCGAGCACGAACCCCACGCGGCCGTCCTCGACCGTGAGGCCCTTCACGAGGCCGGCGGCGGAAAGACCTTGGCCGCCCCTGGGGTCCGTAACGGAATCCAGGGCCCGCAACGCGGCTTGTCGGAGGGAGTGCGTATCGGGGCTCATCGCTTCTTAAGTTGCTTTGCGGCGCGGACCGCCTCATATCCGGCCGAAGGAGCCGCTTTACAACCTCCGCGCAGCCGCTCCGCCTCTCGCGCGGTCCCATCGGGAGAAAGCGCCTCTCGCTCGTCATGCCCTGGAACGACAACTCCAATCCCGGACCGTGGGGCGCCCCTCCGCCGGGCGACGAGCCGCGCAGAAAGCCCGAAGACGGTCCAAGGCGCGAGCCTCCTCGCCGTCAGGGTCCGCCCCCGCGGGGCCCGGACCTGAACGAACTGCTGAACCGTCTGCGAAACGAGGCAGAGCGGCTCCTGCGGGGGCCTGGCGGTCGCGGCATCCGCGCGCCGGCGATCTGGGCGATCGTCGCCCTCGTCGCGCTGGGCTGGCTGCTCACGGGCGTCTTCGTCGTCCAGCCCAACGAGGAAGGCGTGATCACGCGCTTTGGCGTCTATGATCGCTCCGTCGAGCCGGGCCTCCACTTCCATCTGCCTGCGCCGATCGAGGCCGCGCAGCTCGTTTCGGTGACCAATCAGAACAAGACGGTGATCGGCGGGTCTCAGGCCTCGCAGGAGCCCGACGAGAGCCTGATGCTCACCGGCGACGAGAACATCGTGGACCTCTCGTTCACTGTCCAATGGCACGTCTCCGACGCCGCCAAGTACCTGTTCGACATCCGCGATCCCGACTCCGCCGTGAAGTCGGTCGCAGAAAGCTCGATGCGGGAAGTGGTGGGCCGCAACAAGCTGACCGACATCATCACAAGCGGGCGCGAGGCGGTGCAAAGCGAGACGCTGGACCTGATGCAGAAGATCCTCGACCGTTACCGTTCGGGCGTGACGATCGACGCGGTGCAGATCCAGAACGCCAATCCGCCACCCGAGGTGGTCCCCGCCTATCAGGACATCGCCCGCGCCGGTCAGGACGCCCAGTCCTATATCAACGACGCGAACAAGTACCACAACCGCGTGGTCAATGAGGCCAAGGGCGACGCCGCCAAGGTCGTCCAGGCGGCCGAAGGCTACCGCGAGCAGTCGGTGCGCGATGCGCTCGGCGAGGCCTCCCGCTTCAACCAGATCGTCGGCGAGTACCACCGCGCCCCGGCCG
>DASXGQ010000249.1:0-65041 GCA_036488995.1 Caulobacteraceae bacterium | reverse complement strand
GCCGACAGGACCTTCGAGTCGTTCACACCGGCCAGCTTCCGGCGCGGATCGAGGATCACCGCCCCCGCGCAGACCGGCCCCGCCCAGGGCCCGCGGCCCGCTTCGTCGACGCCGCACACAGGCGCCGGGCAGGCGCGCTCGAGCAGCAGGTCGGGGCCGGACTCACGCGTGGGCATGGGAGAGGCGCTCGATCTCCGGGTGGCGGAAGCAGTCGGTCGTGTGGTCGTTCACCATGCCGACGGCCTGCATAAAGGCATAGACGATCACCGGGCCGCAAAAGTTAAATCCGCGACTCTTCAGCGCCTTCGCCATCTCCTGGGCGACCGGGGTCGAGGCGGGGACCTGGGAGATGCTGGTCCAGCGGTTCTGCACCGGCGCGCCGCCGGCGAGGCCCCACATCCAGGCAGAGAAATCCTCGCCCGCCTCCCGCATGTCCAGGAAGATGCGCGCGCCCCGGATCGCCGCGTCGATCTTCGCGCCCGAGCGGATGATCCCCGGATCGGCCATCAGCCGCGCGCGATCTTCCTCGCCGAATCGGGCGACGATCTCCGGATCGAAGTTAGCGAAGGCCGAGCGCATCGACTCGCGCTTGCGCAGGATGGTGATCCAGGCGAGGCCCGCCTGGAAGCCGTCCAGCACCAGCTTTTCCCACAGCGCGCGCGGGTCGTACTCGGGCACGCCCCATTCCTCGTCGTGATAGGCGACATAGAGCGCATCGGCCGGATTGGCCCAGCTGCAGCGGCCCTCGGCTCCGTCGAACAGCTTGACGCCCACGGGCGCTATCCCCTCCAAACGTCGCCTGGACCACTCAGGCGGGCGAGATGAGGCTGCTCAACGTCGGCGATTTCCACTGGATGACCGGCGCCGAGCAGCACACGGCGAACCTGTCGCTGTTCGACATCCGCCGCAAGTTCAGCCACGCGGCGATCCGCGCCAACGATCTCGTCGTGGAGTTCTCGGATCGCGCCGTCGCGCGCTCGGCCGCGCCGCTGGGCCTGCGCGCCCTGGGCGCCCGCGCGGCGGACCGTCGCTTCCTGCAGGTCGTGGACGAGCTGCGTCCCGACCTCATCCTCCTGCACTTCGCCGACGACATCTCCAACGACGCCCTGAAGGAGGCGCGCCGGCTCTCGCCCGGCGTCGTCATCGCCGACATCAACATCGATCCGATCTGGACCCCGAAGAACCGCCGGCGGCTCGCCGCCCGCGAGGGCGTCGCCGACGCCCTCTTCGTCACCACCGCCGAGCCCGCCCTGGCCGAGCACGTGGGGCCTGGCGCGTTCGCCGCCTTCCTTCCCAACCCGGTGGATCCGGCGGTGGAGACCGGCTGCGCCTTCGAGATCGAGGCGCCCGCCTTCGACCTCCTCTTCCCCGCGACGGACGAGGAGCCGCGGGAGGTGGGCTCGAGGCCGATGGAGCCGGCGCTCGCCACCGCCCTGCTGAAATCGGACGTCCCGGGCCTTCGCCTGATGGCGCCGGGCGTGGGCGACGAGCCGCCAGTTCGCGGGGCGGCCTATTTCGAAGCCCTTCAGTCGGCGAGGATCGGCTGGTCCCTCTCGCGACGATCCAGCCTGCCGCTCTACGCCTCAGACCGCATGGCCCACTTTTTCGGCTGGGGCCTGGCCGTCTGCCTCGACCGCCGCGCCGGCTTCGATCGCTTCTATGACGCCTCCGAGGCGGTCTTCTACGACGAGCTCGCCGACCTCTCAGCCGCCGTCCGCCGCCTCATCGCCGACGACGACCGCGCCCGCGCGATGGCGCGCCGTGGCTGGGAGAAGACCTGGGCCCTGTTCCACATGGACCGCGTCTACGCGTACGTCCGCGCCCAACTCTTCGACGAGGGCGGCGCACGCGACTACGAGTGGCCCTGCGAGCGCTGGAGCTGACGTCTTTTCATCGTTCGTCCTCTTGCGCACATAACGTGGCGCGTGAAATGTCGATTCTTGGCCGGATCGACGGGGGCGGACTGATGGCAAGCATTTCAACCGAGGCGACGACGCTTGGGCCGCTCGCGCGTCCGGATCCGGGATGGACGCCCCGAGCTCAGGACCGAACAGCCTGTCTGGTCCTTCTGATCCTGCTGTGGTTCGGCGTCGCCAGCGGTTTCGGTCTCGATCTGCCGACCTTCCTGGCCGAAGCCCCGCCGGCCCCGCGGATCGTGCACTTCCACGCCGTGATCTTCGTCGGCTGGATGGTCTTTCTGACGGTCCAGATCCTCTCCATCCGCAATCGCCACGTGGCTTGGCACCGGCGCTGGGGCATGTTCGGCGCGGGCCTCGCGACCCTGATGCTCGTGGTCGGGCCGGCGACGGCCATCGCCGTCGATCGTCAGAAGTGGTTCTTCCACCACAAGCAGCCGAACTTCCTCGCCGTCCAGCTCGGCGATCTCTTGAGCTTCGGTGTCCTGGTCGCCTTCGCCCTCGCCTTCCGCAAACGACCTTCGACCCACAAGCGACTGATGCTCATGGCCACGATCGCACTCAGCGCCGCCGGCTGGGCTAGGCTGGAGGGGGCGCTGGATCACAATCACTGGCCCAAGGGCCTGATCTACGATTTCCCCCAACTCTACTACGGCAGCGTCATCCTGCTTGCCGTCTTCGCGGCTTACGATTTCGCCACGCGCCGACGCCTGCACCCGGCGTTCCTGGCGGGCGCCGCTTTCATCCTCGGCTGGGAAACTCTCGAAGTCCTGCTCTGGCGCTCGGATGCCTTCACGCCCTTCGCCCGCCACATCATCGGCGTGTGAGGGTCAGCCAACCATGCACTCTCCTTCCACATGAATGGGAAGGAGAGTGCATGGCGGCTTGATCGGACCGTTAGCCCTCGCGTTCGAGCCAGTCGGGCCAGAGTGGGCGCCAGGATTGGCCGTCGCCGAAGGTGAGAGGGCCGGCCTCCAGGCGGTCGAGGCGAAGAAGCGCGATCGCCCGGTCGCCGTGAGCGCCCAGGGATTCGCCGGCGCGCAGCTCGCCCGCCAGCAGCTCCGTGCCGAAGGCCGGCGCATCGCCCTCGAAGGCGATCGGGACCATCCGGTTGCGTATCTGGCCGCGGCGCTTCATCCGCGAGGTGGTCTCCTGGCCGACGAAACAGCCCTTGCGGAAGTCGATCCCGCCCAGCAGGTCGAAATCCGCCTCGATCGGATAGGCCTTCTCCGATCCGAAATCGTCAGGTCCGGGGACTCCCAGGGCGAGCCGATGGGCCTCGTACGCCGCTTCGTCGACCCTCGTCGTCCCGGCCGGCGCGACCGCGCCGATTCCACGCCAGCCCAGATCCGCCAGGCGCGGATCGCGGCCCCACCCTTCGGGGGCGACCCCCTCGCCCCACAGGGCGAACACCGGCGCCGCGTCTGGGGCGATCGTCACCTTGGCGCGCAGGCGGTACATCGTCAGGCGTGAGACGAGCGCGTCGCGATGTTTGGCCTCGCAGTCGATCAGGCAGCCGTCCTCGCGACCATGCGCGAAGAGGTCATAGAGCACCCGACCCTGGGGCGTGAGCAGGGCGCCAAAGCGGATCTCGCCGGCCGCCAGGGTCGCAACGTCCTGGGTGATCAGACCTTGCAGGTAATCGCGCCAATCCGGTCCGCTCAGGGCGATCACGGCGCGGCGGGACAGCTGGGTGACGAACTGTAAAGCCATGCCGGGCATTTGGGTGAGGCGCGGCTGGAGCGCCAGAGGCGTCGCGCCTATAGGACGAATCGATGGCAGCACGGCGATTTCCGATCCTTTTCATTACCCAGAGCCGTATCGGCGACGCGGTGCTGTCTTCGGGACTCATCAAAGCCCTCGTCGACGAGGTCGAAGACGCGCGGTTCACCATCGTCGCCAGCGAGCTCACCGCCCCCCTGTTCGCCGAGGCGCCGGGCCTGGAACGCATCATCGTGATGGAGAAGCAGCCGGGCGGCGCTCACTGGTTCCACCTGTGGCGCCGCGCGCGCCTGCGCCGCTGGGGACTGGTGGTCGACCTTCGCGGCTCGCCCCTGGCCGCTGTCCTGCGGCCACGCCGGCGGGCGGTCTATCGCCGCTCCGACACTCCGGTCCACAAGGTGATCGAGGCCGCCCGGCTGCTGAAGATGGAGGAGACGCCGCCCTCGCCGCACCTCTTCACCAGCGAGGCCATAGAGGCGAGGGCGGACGCCCTCACCGCGGGCGAGGGGCCGATCCTTGCCGTCGGGCCGTGCGCCAACTGGATCGGGAAGACCTGGCCGGCGGAGCGCTTCGCCCGCCTCGCCCACCTCCTGCTGGACGCGGGCGGACCTCTCGCCGCCGGCCGTCTGATGGTGGTCGGCGGGCCGGACGACCGTCGAACCGCGGGTGCGGTGCTGAGCGCCGCTCCGCGCGAGCGCGTCATCGACCTCGTCGGTCGCGAGGATCTACTGACCGTCTACGCCGCCCTCAAGCGCGCGCGCCTCTTCATCGGCTGCGACTCGGGTCTGATGCACATAGCCGCGGCCTCCGGCGCGCCGACGCTTGGCCTGTTCGGGCCCTCGGACGAGAGGCTGTACGCGCCCTGGGGACCGCGAGCGAGGACCGTGCGCGGCTCGCGCGATTTCGAGACCTTCACGCGCATCGATCCTCGCCTTGACCAGGCGATCTGCCACATGATGGACCTGGGCATTGACACGGTAGCTCGCGCGGCGACCGAGCTGCTGGCGCAGACCGCCACCGACCCGCCCATCCCGGCGCCTACCCACGCGGACACAGACCAAGATGACTGAAACCTATGATCTGATCGTGCGCGGCGGCGAGGTGGTGAGCCACGCCGGGCGCGGGCGCGCCGATATCGGCGTCACCGACGGACGCTTCGCCGCAATCGGCGACCTGCGCGCGGCCTCCGCCGCCGAGGTGATCGACGCGCGGGGGCTCACCGTGCTGCCCGGAGTAATCGACAGCCAGGTCCATTTCCGTGAACCCGGGCTGGAGTGGAAAGAGGACCTCGAGACAGGCTCGCGCGCCGCGGTCCTGGGCGGGGTCGTCGCCGTCTTCGAGATGCCCAACACAGAGCCGCCCACCACTGACCCCGAGGCTCTGGCGGACAAGCTCGCCCGGGCGCGCGGGCGGATGCACTGCGACCATGCCTTCTGGGTCGGCGGCACGCACGAGAACGCCGCCTACCTGGGCGAACTGGAGCGCCTGCCCGGCTGCTGCGGGATCAAGGTGTTCATGGGGGCTTCGACCGGCTCTCTGCTCGTTCCCGACGACGAGGGCGTGGGACAGGTCCTTCGCCACATCAACCGGCGCGCCGCCTTCCACTCCGAGGACGAGTACCGCCTGGCCGAGCGCCGCCCCATGGCCCGCACGGGCGACTGGACCAGCCATCCGGAGGTGCGCGACGCGGAATCCGCGATCCGTTCCACCCACAGGCTCGTCGGCCTGGCGACCGCGCTGGGCAAGCGGATCCACGTCCTGCACGTCACCACGGCCGATGAGATCGAATTCCTCGCCCGTCACAAGGACGTCGCCACAGTCGAGGTGACGCCCCAGCATCTCACGCTGGCCGGGCCCGAAGCCTATGAGCGCCTGGCCGGCTTCGCCCAGATGAACCCGCCGATCCGCGATGCGGCCCACCGCGAGGGACTGTGGCGCGGGATCGCCTCCGGCGTCGCCGACGTGCTGGGGTCCGACCACGCCCCGCACACCCGCGAGGAGAAGGCGCGACCCTATCCCGCGTCGCCCTCGGGAATGCCTGGCGTCCAGACCCTCGTGCCGATCATGCTGACCCATGTGGCGGAGGGCCGCCTGACCCTGGAGAGGCTCGTGGATCTCACCAGCCACGGGCCGCAGCGCATCTTCGGCCTGGCCGACAAGGGGCGCATAGCCAAGGGCTATCACGCAGACCTTACGATCGTGGACCTCGCCGCGCGGCGCACGATCCGTCATGACGACATGGCGACCCGCTCCGGCTGGACGCCGTTCGACGGGATGGAGGCCAAGGGCTGGCCGATCGCGACCGTCGTGCGTGGCCAGGTGGTCATGCGGGAGGACGAGATCGTCACCCCTCACGCCGGCGAGCCGGTGCGGTTCCTGGAGACGCTGCCCGCATGAGCGTGATCACCGTTGCGCCCGACCCGGACGCTCTTGGTCTGCGCAATCCCCGCTACGCCGACCGGCGCCTGATCATCGATCGCCGGCACGACGGCGCGATCATCCTGTCGAACCCGGCCTCGGCCGGCTCGACGGCCTTCACCGCCCTCGACCCGCTGGAGTTCTGGGCCGCCGCGGAGCCCCTCGCGCCCTGGCTCGCAGAACGCTCGGGCGAAGGCTGGCGCATCGTCGCCTATGGCGAGGGGCTCGAGAGGGTGCAGGCGCTGGCGGGGGGGCTCTCGGAGCTGGACCTCGGCCAGGAGGATCCCCTGCTGATCCTCGCCCGCAACGGGATCGACCACGCCCTGCTCGCCTTCGCCGCGATGAGCCTGGGCGTGCCGGTCGCCGCCATCTCGCCCCAGTACGGCCTCGCCGGGGCGGATCTCTCACGCCTGGCGCACGCGGTGGACCTGCTCGCGCCTGGCGCGGTCATGGTTGACGATGCGGCGGCCTTCGCCGACGCCCTGGAAAGCGACATCCTGGCAGGACTGCCGGTGATCGCCACGCGCAACCCCCGACCGGGCGACATTGCGTTCGAGACCCTGGCGGCAGGCCGCCCGCTCGTCGGTCGGCCCAGTCCAAGCGACATCGCCAAGCTGCTGCTGACCTCGGGCTCGACCGGTCGGCCGAAGGCCGTGATCTGCCTGCACGAGGGGGTGGCGGTGAACGCGGCCCAGATCGCCGCCTGCTATGACGATCCCGAACCCCCGGTGGTGGTCAACCAGGCGCCGTGGAGCCACAGCCTGGGCGCCAACGCCATCCTGCAGATGGTCACCCACCGCGGCGGCGCCCTCTACATCGACGCGGGTCAGCCGGTGGCCGGTCGGCACCTGGAGACCGTGCGCAACCTGGAAGAGGTCGCGCCCACCTACCACAACATGGTGCCGGCCGGCTGGGACCTGCTGGCCTCGGAGCTGGAGCGCAACGCCGCCCTGGCCCGGAGCTTCTTCAGCCGCGTTCGCGTCCTGCAATACGGCGGCGCAGCCCTGGCCCAGAGCACCTGCGATCGGATCCAGGCCGTGGCGCGGGCGACGGTGGGCGAGGGGATCACCTTCGCCAGCGGCTACGGGGCGACCGAGACCGGCCCCACCGCGACCAACGTGCACTGGCCGAACCTGCAGATGGGTCTCATGGGCCTGCCGACGCCCGAGACGACGGTGAAGCTCACGCCGATGCAGGACCGTCTCGAATTCAGGGTGAAGGGGCCCCAGGTCTCTCCGGGCTACTACCGCAACCCGGAGGCCACGGCGGCGGCCTTCGACGAGGAGGGGTTCTACCGCCTGGGCGACGCCGCCCGGCCCGTCGATATGGCGCGGTTGGAGTTCGGCCTGGTATTCGACGGCCGGCTGTCTGAGAACTTCAAGCTATCCAATGGGATCTTCGTCAATGCCGGCGCCCTGCGGGTGGCGGCGATCTCGGCCATCGGCGGCGCGGCGTCCGACGCCATCGTGTGTGGCGAGGGCGAAGCCGGCGTGGGGCTGCTCATCTTCCTCAACCGGCCCTTCTGCCGCACCCTTGCCGGCGAGGCCGAGCCCATGACCCATCCGGCGGTGCGCGAGGCGGTCCGAGCCGGCCTCGAGCGCCTCAACGCCCAGGCCGGCGGCGCCAGCAACCGCGTGGCCCGCGCCCTCATCCTGGCCGACGCCCCCGACGCCCACAGCGGCGAGGTCACGGACAAGGGCTACATCAACCAGACCCTCGCCAGACGCCGGCGCGCCGCGGATATCGCCCGCCTCTTCGCCAACCCGGTGGACCCCGCGGTGATCGTGCTGGGCTGAGCCGTCCCTCCCCAAAAGGGGAGGGACGCGCGCCCCACCCCGGTCAGCTCTTCTTGGTGTTGCCCGGCAGGGTGCAGCCGCCGCTGATGGTGGCGGCCTGAGCACAGATGATCGCCGACTCAGGCTTCAGGGGCGCGGGCGGCGAGAAGGTGAACTGCAGCATGTAGCCCTGCAGCCCGTCAGAGCATCCGACCTCGACGAAAGCCTTCTTGTCGGCGGCGCTCACCCCGACGGAACGCGCTTCGGAAACCGTGCAGCTGCTCTTGCCGACAGCCTTCAGGTTCTCCGTGAGCGACGGGAAAGCCGCGGCCGCCTTCGTCAACACGCAGCGATAGCCGAGCAGCTCGGAGACGGCGCAGTTGTAGACGCCGGCCGTCTCCGAGGCGTTGGCAGGGAAGAGGGCGATCGCACCATCGGGCCGATTGGAGCACTTGAGCTCAACCACCTCGGCGCCTTGCGACATCTGTGAGCCGGGGAGCGGCGCGTAGCCGGCCACGTCGCAGTTGAAGCCGGCCTTCTTGGCGAGCTGGGTGTAAAGGCCCGCCTGCTCCGTCTTCGCCTGACGCGCATCGGTCAGCTTGCAGCCGCCGAAATAGGGATCGGCTTCGGCGCAGGGGATGACCTGGTCGAGCGAGCCATTGGGGTTCTCAGCGAGCAGGTAGCCCTTACCGTCCTGGCAGGCCACTTCGTAGTAGAGCTTTCCGGTCTGGGTCGCGGCGAGGAATCCGCGGCCGCCGTCCTTGATCGTGCAGTTCTTGTTGGCTGCGGCGTTCAGCTTGTCGACGACCGCCAACTGGGCCGCGCGATCGGTGAGGGTGCAGGAGATATTCCCGCCCTCGGGGACCATGATGCACGGGTTGGCCACCACCGGCTTGGCCGGATCCATCGGCGAGGAGGTCTCCACCACATAGCCGCCGGGCTTGTTCGAGCACGAGACCTCGAAGAACGTGTTGGTGGCGTTCTGGCCGATCGCCCGCGCCTTGTCCGGGGTGCAGGTTATGCCAGCCGTCTGCATGTATGGGGCGAGCTGGGCCTTGGGGTCGACGTTCCCCGGGAGGATGCATTGGGTCGTGCTGGGCTTGCCGTCCGGTCCCGGCTGGTCGGCTTGCAGGCAGCTATAGGCCGACACCGCGTCGGCCTTCTTCATCACCAGCATGCCCTCGTTGTTCTTGCACGCGAGCTCGTAGAGGGTCTGCTTGGTCTTGGTCTTGGGGTCCGAGCCCTCGCCGATCAGGCGCGCATCGTCGACGTCGCAGGTAAGGCCGCCGGCGCTCACTAGGCCGGGAGCCGCCGCCATGCCCTTGTCGCGCGCGTCCTTGGTGACCGTAGCCGCGGGCGCGGCGGCTGCCGCCTTCGGTGCGGCCGACGCTGCAGCCGGGGCCGAGATCGCAAACAGCAGGGCCGCCACGAGCCCCCATCCGATCCGCCTCATCCGACGATCCTCCTTCTTGCTTGTTCCTTGGGACGTCTATGGCGCTCCATGCCCCCCGTCCGCCAGGGGGTCAAGATCGGCGCCAGGACCACGAGGGGCGGCGAAAGCCCTTTGGCCGCCGCGCGCGGGAGTCTAGGAGGGCCGTGACCGGCGCGCGGACGTCCGGGAGGGGGCAAATCGCACATGACGATCGCCGTACGCAGCGCTCGGCCGGGGGAGGCCCCCCTGATCCTCGGCTTCATCCGCGAACTGGCCGAATACGAGCGCCTCCGGGACGAGGTGAGCGCGACTGAGGCGGACATTGAGGCGATGTTGTTTTCGCCCAGTCCGCGGGCCTTCTGCGACATCGCCCTCCTGGACGGCGAGCCCGTCGGCTTCGCCCTGTGGTTCTACAATCTCTCCACTTTCCTGGGGCGCCACGGGATCTATCTCGAGGACGTCTATGTCCGACCCCAGGCGCGCGGCCACGGGGCGGGAAAAGCCCTGCTCGCCCGGCTGGCCCGCCGCTGCGTCGAGGAGAACCTCGGCCGGATGGACTGGTCGGTGCTCGACTGGAACGCCCCGGCGCAGGAGTTCTACGACACCCTCGGCGCGACGTCCCAGAGCGAGTGGATCGGCCGGCGCCTGACCGGAGAGGCGCTGGCCAGGCTGGCGGAGCTGGACCGCTAGCCGCGCGTCCCTCCCCTTCTGGGGAGGGTGGCCGAGCGCAGCGTGGCCGGGTGGGGAAGTCTGGATTATCCCAGCCGCATCGGTTCTTCCCCAGGGTTCCCCACCCGTCGCGCCCGCGGCGCGACACCCTCCCCAGAAGGGGAGGGACAGACTCGCTCAGCCGGCGCCGCCGCCCATCGGCGGGGATCGAGGGCCTCGGGGTCCTCCAGGGCCATGTCGTCCCAGTCGAGGTCGGGGGGTGGCTTGGCGGCGGCGGCCACCATGGCGGAGAATTCGGCCACCGTCGCCGCGCCGACGATCACCGCATCCGCCTCGGGACGCGACAGGGCGAAGCCAAGGGCGGCCTGCAGCGGGTCGCTGCGGCCTTCAGCGATCATCCGACGCGCGCGGGAGACACGCGCGGCGGCGGCCTGGTAGGGGGCCGGCACGGGCCCCGCCGGCGGCCGGAAGAGGGGGCCATTGAGGAACATGGAGCGCAGATGCACCTCGACGCCTTGGTCACGCACTCGCGCCAGGCTGCCGTCGAGCAGGAGACGCTGGTCGAGCAGGCTCGCCGGCGCCTGGATGATGTCCGGCCGGAACCGCCGCGCGAGACCCGCCGGATCGTCCGACGCATAGGCGGAGATCCCGATCCGCGCGAACAGGCCCTCGTCGCGCATCTTGCGCAGCCGATCCCACACCGCCGCGCCGAAAGGGGCGAAAAGATCGCCGGCGGCCTGGATCATGATCGAGTCGGCGCGCGTGAGCCCGAGGCGGGCGAGGCTGGCGCGCGCTTCGTTCTCCACCAGCTCGGGGCCCTTGTCGCCGCGCGCGGCCTTCACGGTCACCCGGAAACGACACGGCCGGGGCGTCACGGCTCCGATCACCGCCTCGCCGTGGGCCGAGGCAGGGCCGGCGTCGAGCAGACGCACGCCCGCGCGATCGGCCAACCCGAGCATTTCGCGCACCTCCGCTTCCGGTCCGCGACTGCGCGGACCGGCCGCACCGTCGAGACCGAATTGAGCGGCGCTCAATCCGAGTTTGGAAACTAGCGGATGCATCAGATTTTCTGTTCTTCTACGCCCTGAAAGCGGCCCAACCCTGAAGTTCGATGGGCGCGAACATGCGCGACAAGCGTAAAGAAGCCGTATCGACAGCGTTGCCGGAGAGTTAACGGACGTTTTGATGAGTGAGACCCTGCCTTCCTGGCCCCTGTTCGGCCTTGTCGACGACGTTCGCCCCGCCCTCGCACGCTCCGTCGCCACAGACCGCCCCGTCGCCCTGGCCACCATAGTGGGCCTCGACGGCGGCGGGCCGCGCCCCATCGGCGACCAGATGAGCGTAACCGAGGACGAGGTGTGCGGCTTCCTCTCGGGCGGTTGCCTGGAGGCGGACGTCGTCGCCCACGCGCGCGAGCTTCTCGAGGGCGGCGGGCCGCCGCGCCGCCTGGTCTACGGCCAGGGCAGTCCCTGGGCCGACATCCGCCTGTTGTGCGGCTCGCGCATCGAGATCCTGCTCGAGCGGATCGCGCCGGACGATCCCGCCCTTGCCGCGCTGCTCGACCTGACGCAGGCGCGGCGGCCAGCCCTCTGGCTGACCGACGGCGAGCGGCGTGCCTGCGGGCCCGGCGACGCTGCGCCGAGGCCCTGGCAAGGCGCCTTCGCGCGCCCTTACGACCCCCAGCCGCGCCTGATCGTCATGGGGGCCGATCCCACGGCCATCGCGATCGCGACCCTTGGGGTCCAGTCCGGCTTCGAGACGACGCTCGTGCGGCCCAAGGGGCCGGCCGAGCCGCCGCCCATCCCCGGCCTCGCCTACAGCCGGGAGGAGCCGGCCGACGCCTTCGCCGCCATCGGGCTCGATCCCTGGACGGCCGTCGCAGTGGCCAGCCACGAGGCGGCGTTGGACCACGAAGGGTTGGTCGCCGCCCTGCCGTCACAAGCCTTTTATGTCGGAGCCCTGGGGGCGCGGCGGCGGTTGGGAGATCGCCGCGTGGGCCTGCTCGCTGCGGGGATCTCCGAGAGTGACATCGACCGCCTGCGCGCTCCGATCGGCCTCGACATCGGCGGCAAGGCGCCTTTCGAGATCGCCGTGGCGGTCCTGGCGGAGATCTCCGCCCTGCGCCACGCGCCAGGCTGGGCTCAGGCCATGCGGTCGAGCGGCAACACCTCCACCACCTCGCCCGCCGCAGCCGCTGGGGCGCCGATGGGCCGGCGCAGCAGGGCGTCGGCTTCGGCGAACACTGTCATGAGGGAGGAGTCCTGATCGGACAGCGCGGCGGCGGTCCGGCCGCCGACCTCGTCCTCGCTCAGGCGAACGCGCATCCAATGCTCGCGCGCGCCGTTCGCCGGCAATGGCGCGGTGAGCCTGGCCCGCGCGACGCGCGCCTCGGGCGCAGCCCCCTGCAGAGCTCGCAGCAGTGGGCGCAGGAACAGCTCCGCGCAGACCATGGACGAGGCCGGGTTGCCGGGCAGGCCAAGGACGAGCCGCCCATCCTCGAGCGTCCCGAACCAGGTCGGCTTGCCGGGACGCATCGCCACGCTCTGCACCGCCAGGCGTAGGCCCAGCCGCTCCAACGCTGGTTTGACGCGGTCATAGTCGCCCACCGACGCCCCGCCCAGGGTCACCACGAGATCGCCGCCCGCGCCGGACACCGCGGCGGCGATGGCCGCGTCGTCGTCGCCGGCGATACCCAGCGGCGTGACGGCGGCGCCCCAGGCGGCGGCGAGCGCTCCCAGGGAGGTCGTGCCGGAATTGAAGATCTGGAACGGGCCCGGCGTCGTTCCGGGCGGGACAACCTCCTCGCCTGTAGACAGCAGGGCCACGCGCGGCTGCGAGGCCACGGTCACGGCCGGGAGGCCAGCGGCCGCCGCGAGCGTCAGTCGCCAGGGATCGAGGCGCATCCCGGCGCTCAGCAGACGGTCGCCCGCCGAGAAGTCGAGGGCCGCGGGTCGGATGTTGTCACCCTCGTCGATGCGCTCGAAGACGACCTGATCGCCTTCGCGACGCGCCTCCTCCTGGATCACCACCTTGTCCGCGCCGACCGGGACCGGGGCGCCTGTGAAGATCCTCACCGCCTCGCCGGGGCCCAGCGGCCGCTCATAGCCGTGGCCGGCCGCGCTCTCGCCGACGATCCGGCGAGGCCCGGCCCCGTCCGCGGTTCGGATCGCCCAGCCGTCCATGGCCGAGGCGGGGAACGGAGGCTGGTCACGCGAGGCTAGAACATCGGCGGCCAGGACCCGGCCGACGGCCTGGGTCAGCGGGACCGCCTCGGCTGGCAGCGGCCGCGTCGCCGCCAGCATGCGCGAGCGCGCTTCTTCGACGGGGAGCAGCTTCACGGCGCCTGGTAATCCCCGGACGCGCCGCCACTCTTGTGGGTCAGGCGCACGCCTTCGATCGTCATGCCCCGCTCCACCGCCTTGAGCATGTCATAGAGGGTCAGGCACGCCACGCTCACGGCGGTGAGCGCCTCCATCTCCACGCCGGTCGGCCCCGTGGTCGCCGTCGACGCCGTGACCTTGAGTCCCCCTTCCGCAGATTCGATCCGCACCTGGCAGCGCGACAGGGGGAGGGGATGGCAAAGCGGGATCAACTCGGAGGTGCGCTTTGCGGCCATGATGCCCGCGACCTCCGCCACCGCCCGCACATCGCCCTTCTTCGCGCCGCCCGAGAGAGCCAGATCGCGGGTCGCCACGGACATCCGCACCAGTCCCTCGGCGGTCGCCTCGCGCGCCGTCGCGGGCTTGGCCGAGACGTCGACCATGCGCGCGCGGCCTTCGGCGTCGAGGTGCGTGAGGCCGCTCACCGCTCCGCCAGCCTCGGCATGATCTCGACGAGATTGCAGGGGCGATGGCGGCTGTCGAGCTGGGGCGCGATCACCTTGTCCCAGCCGTCGCGCACCGCGCCGTTCGACCCCGGAAGGCAGAAAACGAACACCCCATCGATGATCCCGGCCAAGGCCCGCGACTGCAGAGTCGAGAGTCCGACCGACTGGTAGCTCACCAGGTGGAAGACCACCGAGAAGCCGTCGATGCGCTTGTCGAACATCGGCTCGATCGCTTCGGGCGTGACGTCGCGTCCGGTGAGGCCCGTGCCGCCGGTGGTGACGATCGCGTCCACCTCTCCAGACTTCGTCCAGCCGCGGATCTGGGCTCGGATCGCCTCGACGTCGTCGGGCACGATCGCCTTGCCGGCCAGGGCATGGCCGGCGCCGCTCACTCGCTCGGCCAGCACATGGCCGGAGGTGTCGCTCTCCTCGTCGCGAGTGTCGGAGATGGTCAGGACCGCGACGCGGATCGGGGCAATGGCGGCGGCCTCGTCATAGCGGCCGCCGGGGGTGAGGGCGTTCATCCAAGCCTCCGCAGGTTTTTCGCTTTGCGCGTCTACGCCCAGCGCGCGAGGTCCGCCAGATCGCCCTCGGTGGGCTCGACCCAGCGCCCGCCGTCGGGCCCGAACTCCCGCTTCCACAGAGGCGCACGGGATTTGAGGTAGTCCATCAGATAGTCGCAGGCCTCGAAGGCCGCGCGACGGTGCGGAGCGGCGGTCATCACCAGGACGATCGCCTCGCCCGCGCCGATCGGGCCGATGCGGTGCACCACACCCGCATCCTGCAGGTCGAAACGCTCGATGGCCTTTGCGACGAATCCTTCAATCTCGCGGTCGGTGAAGCCTGGATAGGCCTCGAGCTCCAGGGCCGGACCGCTTGCACCGGTGCCGCGCGCCAGGCCGACGAAACTCGCGACCGCGCCCGTGGCGGCACGCTGGCTGCAGAAGGCGTTCAGGGCCTCGCCCGGGTCGAAGGGCTCACGGGTGAGCCGGATCACGGCCGCCTCACCCCCCGCTCATCGGCGGCATGAAGGCCACTTCCCGCACGCCTGCGAGGGGCGCTTCGCCGGCCGTCAGCGCCTTGTCCAGCGCCGCGCGCACGCCGCGACCCGCCAGCGCCTCGGCCAGAAGGGGATCGTCGCGCCCCAGCAGGTCCCGAAGACCGCACAGGCTATCGGGCAGGGGGTCGATCTCGCGCTCGCGCCATCCGGCGACATCCGCCAGGCGGCCGAAGAGAAGCACGCGCGCCATCGCGCTCAGCCGCCGGTGACAGACATGTGCCGCGCGACCGCCGGGGCGGCGCCGCGGGCGATGCGGAAGTCGTGACCGTGGGGCTTGGCCCACACCGCGTCGCGGATCGCCGAGACGAGCTCATCGTCCGACGCGCTCGAGCGGAGCACGGCGCGCAGGTCGGCTGAGTCGTTCTGGCCAAGGCAGGTGTGCAGAGTGCCCGTGCAGGTCACCCGAACGCGGTTGCAGCCCTCGCAGAAGTTGTGAGTCAGAGGGGTGATGAAGCCGAGCCGACCACCGGTCTCGGCCACCCGAACATATCGAGCCGGGCCCCCGGTGCTCACCGGCAGGTCTTCGAGGGTCCAGTAGCTCGCCAGCTCCTGCCGCACCGCGGCCAGGGAGAGGAACTGGTCCGTCCGATCGGCCTCCACCTCGCCCATGGGCATGGCCTCGATCAGGGTGATGTCGAAGCCGCGTTCGTGCGCCCACTGGATGATCCGCGGGATCTCGCGGGCGTTGTCATGCGCCAGGGCGACCACGTTCACCTTTACCTTCAGGCCGGCCGCGACCGCAGCGGCCATGCCGCCCTGCACCTGGGCCAGGTCCCCGCCGCGCGTCAGGCGCGCGAAGGTCGCCGGGTCGAGACTGTCCATCGAGACGTTCACCCGCCTCACGCCCGCTGCGGCCAGGCCCTCGGCGAAGTTGGCCAGCTGGGTCCCGTTGGTGGTGAGGGCGATCTCGTCCAGGGCCCCGGACCTTAGGTGCCGCGAGAGGCCCCCGATCAGATCCATGATCCCCTTGCGCACCAGGGGCTCGCCGCCGGTCAGGCGCAGCTTGCGCACGCCCAGAGCGACGAAGGCCGAGGTGAGGCGGTCCAGCTCCTCGAGGCTCAGCACCTCGCGCTTGGGCAGGAAGACCATCCGCTCGGCCATGCAGTAGACGCACCGCAGGTCGCACCGGTCGGTGACCGACAGGCGCAGATAGGTCACCCTGCGGCCCAGGCTGTCGGCCAGGGCGGCGGGCGCCGTTACTTCAGGGGCGGCGTCGTAGGGCGTCATCGCGGTGTCAACATAGGAGACGTTAAGGCGTGGGGACAGAGGATCAGGGTCTCGGCGAATCGAGGTTCGAGGCGATCCTGCTGGCCGCGGGGTCCGGCCGAAGGTTCGGCGGCGGCAAGCTCCTGGCGCCCTGGCGCGGCCGGCCGCTCATAGAGGCGAGTCTCGTGGCGGCCCTCGCGGCGCCCGTTCGGCGCGTAGTCCTGGTCACCGGCGCGGAGCTCACGGTCGGCGAAGTCGCCCGCGAATGTGCTGAAAGGAACAAGCAATCGGCGCGCCTATCCGTCGTCCATGCACCCGATCACGCCGAAGGAATGGGCGCGAGCCTGCGCACCGGCGCCGCCGCACTCGAGCCCCACTGCGCCGGCGCCTTCGTCTTCTTAGGCGACATGCCCGCCATCCCCCCTGACATCGGCCCGCGCCTCGCCCAAGCTCTGGCCGACGGCGCCCTGGCGGCCGCTCCGACCTTCCACGGCCGTCGCGGACATCCGGCCCTGTTTTCAGCCGTCCTCATCCCGGACCTCGCCCGCAGTTCAGGCGACGAAGGCGCCCGCCGCGTGCTCCAATCCCTCGGCGACCGCCTCGCCCTCGTCGAAACCAACTCCCCCGGCGTCCTCACCGACATCGACACCCCGCAGGACCTCGAGTGAGGCTCCCGGTGCGCCGGCGTCCCGCCGGCTCTTCTTGGACCGCCGGCATTCTGCCGGCTCTTTCTTTTTTCTTCCATAAGAGCGGCGTTGGCGGCCGCCAACGAAGAAAGAGCCGGCGGGACGCCGGCGCACCAGAGGTCAGGTCGGCTGCACGAACGGCAGCTTGGACGTGGGTTTGCCGGTGATGGCCAAGAGGGCGTTGGCCACCGCAGGAGCGATGACCGGGGTGCCGGGCTCCCCGACGCCCGTAGGCTTCTCCGTCGACGGCACGATGTAGGTCTCGACCGTCGGCGCTTCGTTCATCCGCAGCACGCGGTAGGTGTCGAAGTTCTTCTGGTCGACGACCCCATTGGTCATGGTGATCTGGCCGTAGAGGGCGGCGGACAGGCCAAAGCAGGTCCCCCCCTCCATCTGGGCGGCGATCTGATCCGGCGAGACAGCCGTACCGCAGTGGATGCCGGTGACAACGCGCCCCACGCGGGGAACGCCGTTCACCAGTTTCACCTCGACGACCTGGGCCACCACCGAACCGAAGCTCTCGTGAACCGCGACGCCCCGCGTCCAGCCGGGCGTCGGCGTCGGGCCGGCCTTCTCCACCGCCAGATCGAGCGCCGCCAGGTGATCGTCAGCGCCGGCCTTCTTGTAGAGGGCGCGCCGGTAGGCGACCGGGTCCTGGCCCGCCGCCCGGGCGAGTTGGTCCACCGTGTGCTCCATGACGAAGGCGGTGTGGGTCGCCCCCACCGAACGCCACCACAGCACCGGAATGGCGGTGTCGTAGAGGACCACCTGTCCATCGACGTTCGGCGTCGCGTCCAGATAGGGCGACCCCTTGACCCCCTCCGTCGCGCTCGGATCGGCGCTGGCGCTGCCGCCCATGGGCGATCCCTTCATCAGGGACTGGGTGACGATCCGCTGGCGCCAGCTCCGCGGCAGGCCATCGGGCCCCAACTCCACCCGCACTGTGTGGTGGGCCATCGGCCGGTAGTAGCCGCCGGTCATGTCGTCCTCGCGCGTCCAGACCAGCTTCACCGGCCGGCCGCCGCCGACGTGTTTGGCGATGTGCACGCACTCGGAGACGTAGTCGGACTTGAAGTTCGCGCGTCGGCCGAACGAGCCGCCCGCGTAGAGGGTCTCGATCTGCACCGATCCTGGCAAGGTTCCGACGATCATGGCCGTGTTCAGCTGGTCCACGGTCGGGATCTGCGAGCCAAAGGTGAGCTTGGGCGGGCCCTTGCCCACCTGCGCCACGCAGTTCATCGGCTCCATCGGCGCGTGCGCCAGGAACGGGAAGTCGAAGGCGGCCTCCACCACCTTCCCTCCGGCCGGAGACGTTGAGCCCTTCGCCTCGAACGCTGTCCACTTGAAGCCATTTGCCGGCTGCGCCCGGCCTGCGGCGAGGTCGTGATAGGCCGTCATGATCGCCGCGGAGCTGCGCGTCTCGGCCTTGGAGTTGTCCCAGTCGACCTTGAGCGCCTCACGGCCCTTCTTCGCCGCCCAGGTGCTGGTCGCCACCACGGCCACGCCGCTGGGAATCTCGAAGACGTCGACCACGCCAGGCGTGGCCTTGGCCGCGGAGGCGTCGAAGCCCCTCACCTTCCCTCCGAACTGCGGGGGGTGCGCGACCATCGCCGTGAGCTGGTCGGGAAGGTGAACGTCCTGGGTGAAGCGCGCCTTGCCCGTCGACTTCAGACCGGCGTCCTTGCGACGGACGCGTTCGGTGCCGATCAGGGTGAAGTCTTTCGAGGACTTCAGCATCGGCCTGGCCGGCGGGGCCACCTTGGCCGCGTCCGCCGCGAGTTCGCCGAACCGCGCTTGCTTGCCCGAAGGATGGGAGACGACGCAGTTGGCCACCGTGATCTGCGAGGCCGGCACGTTCCAGCGCCGCGCCGCCGCTTCGACGAACATTGCCCTCGCCGCCGCGCCGGCGGTGCGCAGCTGCATCCAGGAATTGGCGATGGCGGAGGAGCCGCCGGTGCCCTGCACGCCCATGCCGAGGTTGCCGTAGACCTTGGCGTTGGCCGGAGCCTGCTCCACGCGCACGCACGACCAGTCGGCGTCGAGCTCTTCGGCCACCATCGCCGCCAGGCCCGTATGGGACCCCTGGCCGAATTCGATGTGCTTGGAGACCACCGTCACCGTGCTGTCGGGATCGATACGGATGAAGGGGCCGAACGGGCCGAAGTCCGTTTGCGCGGCGCCGATCGACATGACCTGGGCAGGCGAGCAGCCCACGACCAGGGCTCCGCCGGCGGTCAGGGACGCCGTCGTGATGAACTGCCGGCGCGAGAGGCCGGCGCGGGGGAGGTCCCGGGTGTGCGCGTTCATGGCTCAGGCCTCCACGGGGGCGGTCGAGCCGTGCGCGGCCGCGTCCTTGATCGCCGCGCGGATGCGCTGGTAGCAACCGCAGCGGCAGATGTTGCCACTCATCGCGGCGTCGATGTCCTCGTCCGTTGGATTGGGCTTGTCCTCCAGCAGGGCGGTCGCTGACATGATCTGGCCCGACTGGCAGTAGCCGCACTGCGGCACGTCGTGCCGGATCCAGGCCGCCTGGACCGCATGTTTGCCCTCCAGGCCCTCGATCGTGGTGATCTTGACCCCGCCGAGGATACCGATGGGGGTGATGCACGAGCGCTGGGCCTTGCCGTCGAGATGGACGGTGCAGGCGCCGCACTGGGCGATGCCGCAGCCGAACTTCGTGCCGGTCATCTCGAGTTCGTCGCGCAGCACCCAAAGCAGCGGGGTGTCGGGCGAGGCGGTCACTTGCACGGCCTTGCCGTTGATCTGCAGCGTGGTGGACATTTCTCGTCCTCTCTGTTTCCCCGGCAGGATAGTGCGCCTTAGGCGCGGCGCGAAGCGTCTAAGGCGGAGCTCCGCCTTAGATGATAGGCTGGAGCCCGCAATGCAGACCTTTCCCGCCTTCTTTCCGCTCGCGGGCCGCCGGGTCGTCATCGCCGGCGAGGGCGAGGCGGCCGAGGCCAAGGCGCGGCTGTTCGACGGCTCGCCCGCCGAGGTCGTCCGTCTGCGGGGCGAAGCGGCATTCGAGCCCTCCGCCTATGCGGGCGCGGCCCTCGCCTTCGTCGCCTCCCCCGACGAGGTTTTCGTCCAGGAGGCCGCCGCCGCCGCCCGCGGCGCTCATACGCCCCTGAACGTCGTCGACCACCCCACCCTTTGTGATTTCCAGACGCCGGCGATCGTCGACCGCGGACAGGTCGTCGCCGCGGTGGGCACGACCGGCGCGGCCCCCGTGATGGCCACCCTCCTGCGCGCCGAGCTGGAGGCGAGGATCAGTCCCGCCGCCGGGGAGTTGGCCGGCCTCCTGTCCGAACGCCGCGAAGCGATTCGCGCCGCCTTCCCGGACCTCGCCGCCCGCCGCGCCCTGTTCCGGCGCATCCTCTCCGGACCCGCGGCGCGGGCGGCCGAGGCCGGGGATACGGCGGGGGCGGTAAGGGCGATCGACGCGGCGGTGGCGGACACAGCCGCCGCCCAGGGGCGTGTCGCTTTCGTGCTCGCGCCCTCAGAGCCCGACCGGCTCTCCCTGCGGGCCGTGCGCGCGCTGAACATCGCCGACGCCATCGTCGCCGGGCCGGAGTCGAAGGACATTGTCGCGGCGCACGCCCGGCGGGACGCCGAAAGGCTCGACCATCCGGCGGCGGAGGCGCTGGCTCGCCGCGCGGCGGCGGGCCTTTCCACCGTCATCATCGCGGCGACGGCGGACGAGGGGCTCCTCGGCGAACTCGTCACCAGGGGCGTGGAGATCGACCTCCTCGCGCCGGCCCCGTGAGCCCGCTGAGCCCAGACGACATCAACGCGATCCTCCTCTCGCTGCGGGTGTCCGCCGTGGCGGCGGCGCTCGGCATGCCCGTCGCCCTCGGCATAGCCCTGCTGCTGGCGCGCGGACGTTTCTTCGGCCGGCCTGTGCTCGACGCGCTCACCCAGCTGCCCCTGGTCCTGCCGCCGGTGGCGACCGGCTTCGCCCTCCTCCTGCTGTTCGGCCGGCAGGGTCCGATCGGGCGGCCGCTCTCGCGAGTGGGAATCGAGCTGGCGTTCCACTGGACCGGGGCGGCCCTGGCGGCCGGGGTGATGGCCCTGCCCCTGATGATCCGGCCCATCCGCCAGGCGATTGAGGCCATTGATCCTGAGCTGGAGGAGGCGGCGCGCAGCCTGGGCGCCGGGCCACTGGCCTGCTTCGCCCGCATCACCGCGCCCCTTGCCGCGCCGGGCTTCATCGCCGCCGCCATCCTCGGCTTCGCGCGCGCCCTGGGAGAGTTTGGCGCCACTGTCACCTTCGCCGCGGCCATCCCCGGCGAGACCCTCACCCTGCCCACCGACATCTATCAGGCGACCCAGACGCCCGGCGACGAGGGCCACGCCATCCTGCTCTGCGTCGTGGCCGCGGTCATCGCCCTGGCCGCCGTCTTCGCCTCCGAGCCAATCGCTCTGCGTCTCGATGCGGGACGCCGACGCAGGAGCTGAACACCCGAGTGCATCCCTTCCCTTCTGGGGAGGGTGTCGCGCCAAAGGCGCGACGGGTGGGGAACTCTGGGGAAGCACACCAGCCCGGGGGATGAACCACACTTCCCCACCCGGTCTCGCTTCGCTCGACCACCCTCCCCAAAAGGGGAGGGACAGGCGCCTACGACGGCGTCGCCGGCTCCGGGACGGGGAGGCCGCGGGAGGTCCAGAACTCCTCGGTCGTGTTGACCTTCGGTATGGCGCCGGCCGGTTCGGGGACGTCGAGGAATCGGCAGAGCGGCGCCCAGCCCTCCGAGAGCTCGAAGACCAACAGGCGCTCGGGCGGGATGCGCGCCTGGACCTCGGCGTTGTGCCGCTCGAAGACCTCGATCAAACGAGCCTTGTCGTGCATCCGCATGTCGAAGAGCCGAGCGACCGTCTTTGCGACCATGCGCTCGAATGGGCCCGTCGGATCGGGGAAGTCCTGGGCGAAGATCGTCGCCTGGGTGGACTTGAACCAGGCCTCGGGGTCGCGCCGTGTCAGGATCACCTTGGCTTGCGGGTAGGCCTCAGCCAGCTCCGCGTAGAAGGTAGCGCTCGGCCAGTCCACGGTGGAATGGTAGCCGGCGAAGATGCGTGGCCAGTCTGGCCGGCCGTCGGCGACGTCTTCCCACCAGCCGAACGCGTCCGGTGCGCCTTTGAAGACCTCGACCATGTGGTAACAGGGGCCGAGGCCCAGTTGCTCCAGCGCCAGCTTGAGCGACATCGTACCTGTTCGGCCAAAGCCGGCGCCGATCACCGATAGCGTCACCTTCCCGCCCCTCGTTTTATTTCGTCCGGACTGCGCTCCGGGGCGCGTCCGATCAACCTTGGGCGTGGGTCGATCCGCCATTGCTCCGTTTGCTGAACGATCGAAAACGGGGCCGGGCGCGAATCTGGGACTCCGCAAGCGCGTGACGCACCCTATGGTGCGCGGGAAACGCCGAACGCCGTCCGTCTGTGGGGGAATCTGCATGCCCTTTTCCAGCCTGCTGATCGCCAATCGTGGCGAGATCGCCATCCGCATCGCCCGTGCGGCCGGCGAACTGGGGCTGGCGACCACGGCCGTCTATTCGCGCGACGACGCCGCCGCCCTGCACCTCAAGGCCGCCGACCGCGCCGTCGCACTCGAGGGGGTCGGCCCCCGCGCCTACCTCGACGTCGCTGGCCTTATCGCCGCTGCGCGCGAGGCCGGATGCGACGCGGTCCATCCCGGCTACGGCTTCCTGTCGGAAAGCGGCGCCTTCGCCCGAGCCTGCGCCGCCGCCGGACTCATCTTCGTCGGCCCATCTCCCGAAGCCCTCGATCTGTTCGGCGACAAGGCCAAGGCGCGCGCCCTGGCCCAGCGCAACGGCGTGCCCGTGGCCCCCGGCACCAATGGCGCGGCCGGCCTGGAGGAGATCGCCGCCTTCTTCGAGTCTCTTCCCGAGGGCTCGGCGATGATGATCAAGGCCGTCGCCGGCGGCGGCGGTCGGGGCATGCGGGTGGTGCGCGAGGCCTCCCAGGTCGCCCACGCCTTCGCCTCGGCCAGCCGCGAGGCGGAGCTCGCCTTCGGCTCGGGCGAGGTCTACGCCGAACGCCTGATCGAGAAGGCGCGCCACATCGAGGTGCAGGTCGCGGGCGACCGCACTGGCGTGCTGGCGATCGGCGAGCGCGACTGCTCGATCCAGCGTCGGCGCCAGAAGCTGGTGGAGATCGCCCCGGCGCCGCACCTGCCCGACACGGTGCGCGCTCGCCTGTGGGAGGCGGCGGCCACCCTCGCCGCCGCGGCGCGCTACCGCAATCTCGGCACGATCGAGTTCCTGCTCGACGCCGACACCGGCGCCTTCGTCTTCATCGAGGCCAACGCCCGCCTGCAGGTCGAGCACACGGTGACCGAAGCGGTGACGGGCATCGACCTCGTCCAGACCCAGATCCGCCTCGCGGCAGGGGAGGCCCTGGCGGCGCTGGGCCTGTCGGACACCCCGCGCTCGAGTGGCTTCGCGGTGCAGGCGCGCGTGTGCCTCGAGACCCTTCAGCCGGACGCTGAGGCGCAGCCGAGCGCCGGGGTGATCACCGCCTATGAAGCGCCTTCGGGTCCAGGCGTGCGGGTCGACGGCGCCGGTTACGCCGGCTACTCCGCCAGCCTCGCCTTCGACTCGATGATCGCCAAGGTGATCGCGGACGCGCCCACCCTCGAGCACGCAGCGGCCCGTTGCGAGCGCGCCCTCGCCGAATTTCGCATCGAGGGGGTCGAGTCGAACCTCGGCGTCCTGCGCGCCATCCTCAAGTCCCCAGAGTTTCTCGCCGGAGACGCGGACACGCGCTTCCTCGAGTCCCGCGCCCCGGAACTGATCGCCGCGGCCGCGGAGCTCCCGAGCCGCACCTTTCCCCTCATCACTGCGCCGGGCGCCTTCGTCGCGCCGGCCCACGCCGTTCGCATCGCGCCCGAGGGCGCGACGGCCGTCGAGGCGCCCTTGCAGGCCACGGTCGGCCTTTTCGAAGTCTCGCCCGGCGACGTGGTCCGGCCCGGGCAGATCCTCGCCATCCTCGAGGCGATGAAGATGGAGCACGTGGTCGTCGCGCCGTGCGGCGGCCGCGTCGCGGAGTTCGCCGTCGAGCGCGGCGAGGTGGTCGGTAAGGGCGAGCCCGTGCTCTTCCTCATGCCCGAGGCGGTCGAGGGCGAGGCGGAAGAGGCGCAGGCCGCCGTCGATCTCGACCACATCCGGCCCGATCTCGCCGAGGTCAATGAGCGCTGGAGCATCACCCTGGACGCTGCGCGGCCGGAGTCGGTGGCCCGCCGGCGCGAGCGCAGCCAGCGCACGGTGCGTGAGAATATCGACGATCTCGTCGACCCGGGGACCTTCCTCGAATACGGAGCCTTCGCCCTGGCGGCCCAGCGTCGCCGGCGCAGCGAAGAGGAGCTCAAGAAGATGAGCCCCGCCGATGGCCTCGTCTGCGGGGTCGGCCAGGTCAACGGCGCGATCTTCCCGCCCGAGCAGGCGCGCTGCGCCGCACTCGCCTACGACTTCACCGTGCTCGCGGGCACCCAGGGGGGGATGAACCACCGCAAGACCGACCGCCTGCTCGAAGTGGTGGAAACCCAGGGCCTGCCGGTGGTGTGGTTCGCCGAGGGCGGCGGCGGGCGACCCGGCGACACGGACGGTGTAGGCGCCTCGGGCCTCGCCACGCCGAGCTTCAAGGCCTTCGCTCGCCTCGCCGGCAAGGTCCCCAAGATCGCCATCGTCTCGGGCCGCTGCTTCGCCGGCAACGCCTCCTTCGCGGGCATGAGCGAGATCCTGATCTGCACCAAGGGCTCCAACATCGGCATGGGCGGCCCGGCGATGATCGAGGGCGGCGGCCTTGGCGTCTTCACCCCCGAGCAAATCGGGCCGATGGACGTGCAGACGGCCAACGGCGTGGTGGATGTCCTGGCCAGGGACGAGGCTGACGCGACCCGTATCGCCAAGCAGACCCTTTCGTACTTCCAGGGGCGCACGCCGCCAGGGGCCAGCGCGGACCAGCGCCGCCTGCGCGCGGCGATCCCTGAGAACCGCCTGCGGGTCTATGACATCCGCCCGATCATCGAGACCCTGGTCGACGAGGGCTCGTTCCTTGAGCTTCGCCGCGACTTCGCGCCCGGTCTGATCTGCGGTTTCGTCCGCATCGAGGGCCGGCCGATGGTGCTGATCGCCAACGATCCCAAGCACCTGGGCGGCGCGGTCGACTGCGACGGGGCGGACAAGGCCTCGCGCATCCTGCAGATCGCCGACGCCTTCGACCTGCCGGTGCTCTCCCTCGTCGACACGCCCGGCTTCATGGTCGGGCCGGACAGCGAGGCCGCCGCGGCGGTGCGCAAGACCTCGCGCCTGTTCATCAACGCCAGCACCCTGGGCGTGCCGATGTTCGCGGTGGTGCTGCGCAAGGCCTATGGCCTGGGCGCCCAGGCCATGGCCGGCGGTTCGACCCTCGCGCCGGTCTTCTGCATCGCCTGGCCCACGGGCGAGTTCGGCGGCATGGGCCTGGAGGGCTCGGTGCGCCTGGGTTATCGCCGCGAACTCGAGGCGGAGACCGATCCGGCGGCGAAACAGGCCCTGTTCGACAAGCTCCTGGGAGCCCTCTACGCCCGCGGCAAGGCGATCAATGTCGCGGCCATGCTCGAGATCGACGCCGTCATCGACCCCGCCGACACGCGCAAATGGATCGTCCAGGGCCTCTCGGCCTGTCCGCCGCGCCACGCGCCCGCGCGGCGTTTTGTCGACGCCTGGTAACGCGTCACCGTGGCTTCAGCGCGCCCATCATGTTTGTTCCGATCTGGCTCCTCACCATGGAGACTTCCAGCCGCGTGTCCGCGGCGTAGAGCGCCTTGAGGTAGGCGAGATCGGACGCGGTCAGCGATTGGGGAACGCGCGGCGGGGCGCACGCCGCGAACAGGTCGAGGATGCTGGGCAAGGGATTGCACGCATCCAGGTTCGCGACCGGCGCGAAGGCGAGCACCGCGACATAGTCGGCGATCGCGTCGGTTGACTGGCCGGCTACCTTCGCCTGATCGACCACGATGAGCACGTTGGCGAATTCGCTCTGAAGGGACGTGGAAAACCGCGTGCCGGCTTCCCCGCTCGGCGCGCGGCCCATCGGATCGTCGATTGCGATCTGGCCGGAGCCCACCTCCGTTTGGGCCATCGTGCCCACGACCGCCGCCGTCCCGTTGGAATAGGCCCGCGTACCGGTCACGTACCAGGCCTGGATCGGGTGCGTGATCCGGGAGATCCGCTCGGTCTGGGAGGCATAGTGGTAGCCCAGCAGGATCCACCTCCGTCTGGCCACGAGGTCGATGAAGGCCTGGGGCTGGGCGGTGAACACCACCTCGACATTCGCCGTGCAGTGGGGCGGGGCGGGCGGCGGCGCCCCGATAGACGCGCCCGCCTGGACGATGCGTCGCGTGATGGCCGCGTTCATGGCCTCGGGAAGCCCAAGCGTCTCCACGCAGATCGGTTCGCGCCATCGCGCCACCCGATCCACGCGCGTGGCGATCTCGCGGGCGCGCACGAAGTGGTCGATCGCGCGCGACATCGCGGGGCGGCTGAGACGGGGGATCTCACCGGTGACGGTCAAGGGCGAAACGGTGGTCGCCGGCGTATCGGCGGCAGGGGCAGGCGCGGCTTGCGCGGGCCCCCCGAGCAAAAGCATGAGCAGAGCCCCAGCGGCTCCCCGAAACGAGGCGAGCGCCGCCGACCTCAAGCCCGGCTGAGAATCAGGCAGCCGTTGGTGCCGCCGAAGCCGAAGCTGTTCGACATGGCGGTTTCGATCTGCCGGTCCACGCGCTCGCGCACGATTGGGAGGTCCTCGAAGGCGGGATCGAGGGTGTCGATATTGATGCTCGGGGCCACGAAACCGTCGCGCATCATCAGAAGGCAGTAGATCGCTTCCTGGGCGCCGGCGGCGCCGAGGCTGTGACCAGTCATCGACTTGGTCGAGCCGATCAGGGGCGCCCCCTGGCCGAACACCGCGCGGACGGCCTCCATTTCCTTGATGTCGCCAACCGGCGTGCCGGTCCCATGGGTGTTGAGATAGTCGATCGGCCTGTCGCCCGCGCCCTCCATGGCCAGGCGCATGCACCGCGCGGCTCCCTCGCCCGAGGGCGCGACCATGTCGAAGCCATCCGAATTGGCGGCGTAGCCGACGACCTCGCCGTGGATCGTCGCGCCGCGCGCCCGCGCGCGCTCCATGTCCTCGAGCACGACCATCCCTGCGCCGCCGGCGATCACGAAACCGTCGCGGTCGGCGTCGTAGGGCCGGCTCGCGCGGGGCGGGGTGTCGTTGAAGTTGCTCGACATCGCGCCCATGGCGTCGAACAGGCACGAGAGGGTCCAGTCCAGCTCCTCGCAGCCGCCGGCGAACATGACGTCCTGCTTGCCCAGCTGGATCTGTTCGTAGGCGGCGCCGATGCAGTGGGTCGAAGTCGCGCAGGCGGAGGAGATCGAATAGTTGATCCCGCGGATCTTGAACCAGGTGGCGAGGGCGGCCGAGGGGCCCGAGCTCATCGCCTTGGGCACCGCGAACGGACCGACCCGCTTGACCCCCTTGTTGCCGCGGGCGATGTCCGCCGCCTCGACGATGCTGCGCGTCGAAGGCCCGCCCGAGCCGACGATCAGACCGGTGCGCTCGTGGCTGACCTCTTCAGGAGTGAGCCCGGAGTCGGCGATCGCCTGCTCCATGGCAAGGTGGCCGCAGGCCGTGCCCTGGGCCAGGAACCGGGCCGCGCGCCGGTCGATGCACGATTCCCAGTCGACCTTCGGCGTCGCGTGCACCTGGCAGCGGAAGCCGAGCTCGGCATAGCGGGGCGCGGCGACGATCCCCGACCGGCCGTCCCGAAGGGCGTCCGCCACCTCGGCGACGTCGGCGCCGATCGAGGAGATCACGCCCATGCCAGTGACGGCGACTCGCCGCATCAGGTCGGCCTCTGGTTAAGTTGACGCGGTCAGGCGGCCAGGTCGGCCGCACTGAATAAGCCGACCTTCAGGTCTTTGGCTTCATAGATAGGTTTCCCGTCGGCTTCGAGAACCCCGTCCGCAACGCCCATGACGAGCTTGCGGATGATGACCTTCTTGAAATCGATTCGATAGGTGACGAGCTTCACCGACGGCGTCACCTGTCCGCCGAACTTGACCTCGCCAACGCCCAGGGCGCGGCCCCGACCGGGACCCCCGGACCAGCCCAGGAAGAAGCCGACGAGCTGCCACATGGCGTCCAGGCCAAGGCAGCCGGGCATCACCGGGTCGCCCAGGAAGTGGCACTTGAAGAACCAGAGGTCCGGGTTGATGTCGAGCTCGGCGGTGAGCGCGCCTTTGCCGAAGGAGCCGCCCTCGCCGACGATCGAGGTGATTCGATCGAACATCAGCATGGGCGGGGCCGGAAGCTGGGCGTTCCCGGGGCCGAAGAGCTCCCCACGGGCGCAGGCAAGCAGGTCTTCGAGTTCGAAGCGGGTCGTGGTGGCGACGTCCATCGGACCGGGTTACCACGCCCCGACGTGCACGCTCAACGACATTGAGACGCAGGCGCGACGCCCCAGAAGCTTCCGGCGGGCGCCCAGCCGGTCAGACCGGCCACCTTCACCTTGCACCAACCGCCTTCGCAGCGGTCGAGGTTGGCCAGGGCGCGCCCCGCCATCATGCCGGTTCGCGGCGCGCCGCCCTTAGGCGTTTTCTGCAGGTCCACAGGGCCCGGGCCGAGCGACAGGACCGTGCGGCGCCCCGCGACCATCGAGCGGTTGATCCAGGACGCGCCGCCGTACGGGTCGCAGACCCGCCGCCATTCGGAGGTCTCCGCGACGATCTGCACCGGCAATCCGCGCGCGCGATAGACCCACACAGCCGGATAGTCTTTGCCTGGTCCCTTCCGCCCGTAGACCTCGTCGTGCTTCAGGCTGACCCACCGGGGAACACAGTAGCCCGAGACGGTGTTGGCCCGCATCGCCGCCGGGCAGTCGCTGCCCTCGGCGTCGCCGTGATCGCACGCCGCCAGGGGCGCGGCGGCGAGAACGAGCACCGCCGCCGCACGCACGGACGCGCGCCAGTTCATCCTTGCTTGGCTGCGAAAAGCCGTCTTGGTAGGACGCCCGGCCTTCGACCCGCCCCCGGACCGTACTGATTCAGATCCACCCATGGCCCCCCGCAAGCCGAAAGTGATCGTCACGCGCAAGCTCCCCGATGCGGTGGAGACGCGCATGCGCGAGCTCTTCGACACCGAACTCAACCTTGATGATACGCCGATGGACGCCGACGCCCTGGCGGCCGCGATGTCGCGCGCGGACGTGCTCGCCCCGACCATCACCGACCGGCTGGATGCCGATGTGATCGCTCGCGCGGGCCCCCAGCTCAAGCTCATCGCCAATTTCGGCGCCGGCGTAGATCACATCGACATCGCCGCAGCCAATGCCCGCGGAATCACCGTCACCAACACCCCCGGCGTCCTGACGGAGGACACCGCCGACCTGACCATGGGTCTGATACTGGCCTCCGCACGCCGCGTCGTCGAGGGGGCGAACATCGTCCAGGCCGGGGATTTCCACGGCTGGACGCCAACCTGGATGCTGGGTCGGCGCCTGTGGGGCAAGCGGCTGGGCATCGTCGGCATGGGACGAATCGGCCAGGCGCTCGCCAAGCGCGCCCGCGCCTTCGGCCTGGCGATCCACTACCACAATCGCAAGCCGGTCAGCTCCCGCATCGCCGACGACCTCGAGGCGACCTACTGGGAGAGCCTCGACCAGATGCTCGCGCGCATGGACGTGGTCTCGGTCAATTGCCCGCACACGCCGGCCACCTACCACCTGCTGTCGGCGCGGCGGCTCAAGCTGCTGCAGCCCCACGCGATCGTCGTCAACACCGCCCGCGGCGAGATCATCGACGAGGCGGCCCTCGCCGGCATGCTCCAGCGCGGGGAGCTGGCCGGCGCGGGGCTCGACGTCTTCGAGCACGAGCCGTCGGTGAACCCCAAGCTCCTCAAGCTGCCCAACGTCGTGCTCCTGCCGCACATGAGCTCGGCCACGATCGAGGGCCGCCTCGACATGGGCGAAAAGGTGATCATCAACATCCGCACCTGGATGGACGGCCACCGCCCCCCCGACCGGGTGATCCCGTCGATGCTGTAGCGACCGGCGCCCGTCGCTCCCCTTCATGGGGAGGGTGGTCGAGCGCAGCGAGACCGGGTGGGGAAGTGTGGATCATCCCGGGCACCCGGCTCCGTCCCCAGGGTTCCCCACCCGTCGCGCCTCTGGCGCGCCACCCTCCCCAGAAGGGGAGGGACAAGTTCAGCCCCACGGTATGGGCGCTTCGATCAGTGCGCCGAGGCGGCGGACGGGGCTCCGCCATGGGTGGCGGCCGCCGCGGGAGCGGCGCTGGTGTCGAACACTGAGCCGCCCTCATAGCTGGCATAGACCTTCTGTTGGCTCATCGCGATGTAGACGCGGTGGGCCCGGAAGAAGTCGTACCCGAGCAGCATCTGAGGCTGGTTATCGCTGATCTTGCTGGCGAAGTGCGACCCGGTTGTACGGTCAGTGGTCTCAGCCGCGAACAGCTGCCCGGCCATGAGCTGGGTGTTCCGGATCGCCTCCTCGCCGAAAGCGAAGCTGCCGATGCGCACGGCCTGCAACCCTAGGCCGGCACGGCCGACGCCGTAGCTCGTCTCGTGCTCGCTGTTGGCGGCGAAGGCAGCGCCGGCGCGCCGGGCGATTTCTGTCTCGAGCGCCGAGCGGGTCGAACCGGTGTCCATCATCGCCTTGATGGTGAGCCCGCCGACCTGCACTGGGACGAAGACGGCGAGACCGGCATAGCCGCCCGGCGTTACGATCGGGGCGACCGAATAGGCCTGCCCCCAGTAGACGACCTGGTCGCCGGAGCAGTCCTTCGGCATGAAGAGCCGGACCTTGCCGTTCTTCAGGTCGAATTCGACGTCGTGGTTCAGCAGCAGCCCCGAGCCGAGGATGCCGTCGATAGAGCCTGTGTGAGACGAAGGCAGCAGCACGAGGTTGACGCTGGCGGCCGAGAGGCTCCCGAGCTGCCAGTTGCGCACGGTCACCTCCTGGGCGCCCCCTTCGCCGCCGACCCCGTAGAGCTGCACCTTGCTCGTGAAGCCGCGAAGTCCCAGCCGCTCGGCGGCAGGCGTGAAGAGGGCGCTGAACGACGAGCCGGTATCGAGCAGGAAGCGCACGGGCTTGCCGTCGATCTGGCCGAGGACGACCGGTCCGACCGGCTCGGCGACCACGTCGAGTTCAGCGACCTTCTGCAGGACGCAGGCCCTGGGCGCTGCGAGAGTCGGCGTCGCCGCAGCCACTGCGAGCGCGCCCGACGCCATGGCCGTCAGTAGCCGCCAGGCTCGTCTCGCGCCCGATTGCGCGGCTGCCGCCGCGTTTAGACGATGTCGCATGATAATTCCCCCTCGAAACTGGCCCGATCAGTGCCGAAGCTTTAGCGGCGGTCAAGTTTCGCTATCGGACCCTTCCTAGGCGCGCGCGTGGCCGCAATCTCATCCTGGTCGAGCACGCCGGCATCGGCGGAAAAGTCCAGTCAGCTCCACGGGATGGGCCGGTCGAGCAGGCGGCGGAGGCGGTGCAGGGGGTGGTCGCGCGCCAGCCGGTCTTCGGGGGCGTCCGGGGCCCAGAAGACCATGTGACGCAGGGTGTAGGCCAGTTCGCCCAGCCAGAGGCGCTCGCGCAGTCGCGGAACGTCGAACAGCGCAGGATAGCTCGCCTCCAGCTGCTCCAGCACCGGAGGAGGGCGCACGCCTTCCTCCCGCAGATCCTCCAGTAGTCGCGTCCAGGCGACGAGCTCCACCCACGGAGGAGCCAGTCGCGCCCACTCGAAATCGAGCAGGGCGCTCACCCTTGCGCCCTCGACCAGGATGTTGGGGTAGGTGGCGTCGCAGTGGGCCACGCCGTCGGGCGGAGGCCCGGCGAACGGGTCGAGATCCGCCAGCTCCGTCATCCGCGCCCATGCGGCGTCGACCACGCCGGGATCGATGAAGGCGAGGGCTTTGGCCGCCGGAACCAGGAGGGCCGAACGGCCGATCGGCAACGGCATGACGTCCCTCCCCACGACCGCCTCGGCCGTCTCCGCCGGCGCCTCCGCGTGGGTCCGCAGCAGGGCGGCGGCATCGCCAGTCGGCCGCCAGGCGTGCAGCGCCCTCAGTCTGGCTCCGAAGTCGTCGAGGATCGACCGCACTCGACCCGCGTCCGGATCCAGCCAGACGTTATCAAGGGTGCTCCCATCCACGCGACGGGTGATCATCCAGGTCATGGCCTGCGCCTCCCCGGCGGCAATCAGGTCTGGGTAGCCGACCTCGCGCGGCAGGGTAGCGGCGAGAGCCGCCTCCTTCACGAAGCGCTGCCGATCCCCCCGCCAGCAGACGCGCAGGACCATTTCGCCCAGCCTCCAGGCGTCGTTCGAATAGCTCGGCAGGAACCAGGGATCCTGAATGGGGACTGGCAGAGCCGATGCGAGCCGCGCGAGGCGTCGCCGCGCGCTGGCCTCGCTCCAAGGCTCGTCGTCGGGCTCGCTCACCCGCCGGAGCCGCACACTGGACATTCCGGATCCGCCGGCAGGCGCACCGTGCGCGAGTCGCCGGCCAGGGCGTCGTAGACCATCAGCCGGCCGGAGAGCGGCTCGCCCGCGCGGGCGATCACCTTCACCGCCTCCAGGGCCATCATCGATCCGATGACGCCGCCCAGGGCGCCCACCACCCCCACCACCGAGCAGGTCTCGGCGTCCGGCGGGATCTCGGGCACCAGGCACTGATAGCAGGGGCGGCCGGGGAAGACGCCCACCTGGCCGGTCCAGCGGCCGATCGCCCCGCTCACCAGGACCTTGCCTTCCGCCACGCAGGCGGCGTTCACCGCAAAGCGCGTGGCGAAGTCGTCAGTGCCGTCGAGCACGAGGTCGTAACCCCGCACGAGTTCGCGGGCGTTGGTTTCGTCGACACGCCGGTTGATCGCTTCGATCCGCACGTTCGGATTCAGCTGCGCGAGACGCCGCGCCGAGGCCTCCACCTTCGGCTCCTCGAGATCCTCTACCCCGAACAGCACCTGCCGCTGCAGGTTGGAAAGGCTGACGATGTCGGGATCGACGAGGCCCAGAACCCCCACGCCCGCCGCCGCGAGATAGAGCGCCGCCGGGGCGCCCAGGCCTCCGGCGCCGACGATCAGGACGCGGGCGGCCTTGAGGGCCTGCTGGCCCGGCCCGCCGATCTCCCGCAGCACCAGGTGGCGGGCGTAGCGCTCCACCTCCTCGTCGGAAAAGCTCATGCGCCCAAGCTCCCTGCGCCTTGACCGGAACCGCCACCGCCGCCACATGGCGCCGGACCATGAGCGAACCGAGCGCCTTTCCCTATTGGCATGGGACCACCATCCTGGCCGTCCGAAAAGGCGGGGCGACGGTTGTCGCCGGCGATGGTCAGGTTTCCATGGGCCAGACCATCGTCAAGGGCAACGCCCGCAAGGTGCGGCGCCTGGCCGGCGGCAAGGTGATCGCCGGCTTCGCCGGGGCGACGGCCGACGCCTTCACCCTTCTGGAGCGCCTCGAGACCAAGCTCGAGCAGTATCCCGACCAGCTCGCCCGCGCCTGTGTGGACCTCGCCAAGGACTGGCGCACCGACCGCTACCTGCGCCGGCTCGAGGCCATGCTCATCGCCGCGGACGCCCAGACGATCTTCACCCTCTCGGGCGTTGGCGACGTGCTAGAGCCGGAGGCGGGCGTCGCAGCGATCGGCTCGGGCGGCGCCTACGCCCTGGCCGCCGCGCGCGCCCTGATCGACTTCGACCTCGACGCCGAGACGATCGCCCGCCGGGCGATGGGGATCGCCGCGGACATCTGCGTCTACACCAACGGGGAGCTGACCCTGGAGAAGATCGGCCCCTGATGGACGAGTTCACCCCCCGCGAGATCGTCTCCGAGCTCGATCGTTTCGTCGTCGGCCAGGGCGAGGCCAAGCGCGCCGTCGCCGTGGCCCTGCGCAACCGGTGGCGCCGTCAGCGGGTCCCGGAAGACCTGCGCGACGAGGTCACGCCCAAGAACATCCTGATGATCGGGCCCACCGGCGTCGGCAAGACCGAGATCGCCCGGCGCCTCGCGCGCCTGGCCCAGGCCCCGTTCCTGAAGGTCGAGGCCACCAAGTTCACCGAGGTTGGCTATGTCGGCCGCGACGTGGACCAGATCATGCGGGACCTGGTGGAAGTCGCCATGGGCATGGTGCGCGAGCGCCGCCGATCCGGGGTGAAATCCCGGGCGGAGACCGCCGCCGAGGGCCGGATCCTCGACGCCCTGGTGGGGACCGGCGCCTCGGCCGCCACGCGTGAGGCCTTCCGCAAGCGCCTGCGCGCCGGCGAGCTGGACGACAAGGAGATCGAGATCGCCCTGGCCGACACCGGCTCGCCCTTCGCCAACTTCGAGATCCCCGGCCAGCCGGGCGCCTCGGTGGGCATGCTCAACATCGGCGAGATGATGGGCAAGGCGTTCGGGGGTCGCAGCAAGCCTCTGCGTACGACGGTCGCAGCCGCCTGGACGCCCCTTATCGCCGAAGAGGGCGACAAGCTGATCGACCAGGAGTCCCTGGCTCAGGAGGCGATCGCCCTGGCGGAAAACTCCGGCATCGTCTTCCTCGACGAGATCGACAAAGTCGCCTCGCGCAGCGAGCGCGCCGGCGCCGACGTCTCGCGCGAAGGCGTCCAGCGCGACTTGCTGCCCCTGATCGAGGGGACCACCGTCTCCACCAAGCACGGCCCGGCCAAGACCGACCACGTGCTGTTCATCGCCTCCGGCGCGTTCCACATCGCCAAGCCTTCTGACCTGCTCCCCGAGCTGCAGGGCCGCCTGCCGATCCGCGTGGAGCTCAAGGCGCTCAGCCGAGACGACCTTCGCCGCATCCTCATCGAACCCGAGGCCAACTTGGTCCGCCAGCAGCAGGCCCTGCTCGCCACCGAAGGGCTGCAGATCAGCTTCACCGACGACGCCGTCGACGCGATCGCCGACGCCGCCCAGGCGGTCAACGGCCAGGTCGAAAACATCGGCGCCCGCCGCCTGCAGACGGTGATGGAGAAGGTAATCGAGGAGATCAGCTTCACCGCCCCCGACCGCTCCGGCGAAACCATCGTCATCGACGCCGCCTACGTCCGCGACCGCATCGCCGACCTCGCCTCCAACGCCGACCTGTCGCGGTTCATCCTGTAGGGACGCCAGCTGGATCCTCCCCCATGAAGGTGGAATGGGGGAGGATCCGCTCCGGATCACAACCCGATGGCCAAACCGTCCTTCCGCGGGTCCGACCCTGCGACGTAGCCGTCGCCGGTCCTCAGCACGATCTGCGCGCCGCCGAAGTTGAACGCTTCCTTGTCGCTTTCCAGCGTCACCTCGTGGCCGAGGCTGCGCAGGGTCTCCACGGCTCCCGCTTCCATCTCCGGCTCAACCGCGAGCCTCCGTCGGCCCGTCACGCGCCAGCGCGGCGCATCGGCCGCCGCCTGCGGGTTCTGGCCCCCCGCGAGGATTCGCAGGGCCATCTGCACATGGCCCTGGGCCTGCATCGGCCCGCCCATCAGGCCGAACGCCATGCGCGGCGCGCCGTCGGCGTCGGTGACGAAGCCAGGGATGATTGTGTGGAACGGCCGTTTGCGCGGGCCTACGGCGTTGGGGTGTCCGGGCTCCAGAACGAAACCGGCGCCTCGGTTCTGCAGGCTGATCCCCGTACCGGGCACGACCACGCCGGAGCCGAAGTGCAGATAGTTGGACTGGATGTAGGAAATCATCATGCCGTCGGCGTCCGCCGCCGACAGGCAGACCGTGCCGCCGGGCCGAGGAACGCCGTACCCAGGATCGCCGGACCGGGAGGCGTCGATCAGCCTGGCGCGCTCGGCCTGATAGCGGGGATCGAGCAGATCTCCCGGACGCACGCTCATCGCGTCTCGGTCGCCGACGTGGGCGTAGAGGTCAGCCAGGGCGAGCTTGGTCGCCTCGATCGCAAGGTGCATGGACCAGGGATCATCGGGGTCCGTCGGCGGCGGCCCGAGCGAGTCCAGCATCCCCAACGCCATCAGAGTCGCCACGCCCTGGCCGGCCGGAGGCAGCTCATGAACGACGTGGCCCGCGAACGCCTGCGACAGCGGCTCGACCCACTCGGCCTGGTGCTCGCCGAGATCCTCCAGCGACAAGGCCCCGCCGTCGCGCTGGGCCTGTTCGGTGATCGCCTCGGCCAGGCGCCCCCGATAGAAGGCTTCGCCGCGGGTGGCGGCGATCTCCTCCAGGCTGCGCGCATGCGCCTCGGAGCGGAAGATCTCGCCCGCCGCCGGCGCGCGGCCGCCGGGAAGGAACACGTCCGCAAAACCCGGCTGGTCCTTGAGGATCGGCGCGGCGCGCGCCCACAGGTCGGCGATGATCGGCGTGACGGCATAGCCCTCGCGTGCGTGGCGGATCGCCGGCGCGGCAAGGCGCTCGAATGGCAGGCGCCCGAACCGCCCGCTCAGCGCCACCCAGCCGGAGACGGCGCCCGGAACCGTCACGGCGTCCCAGCCTCGCGTGGGCATGCGCGAGCGGCCGGCAAACCGTTCCGCTGTCCAGCCGGCAGGCGAGCGGCCCGACGCGTCCAACCCGTGCAGGCGCGTTCCGTCCCAGACGATGGCGAAGGCGTCCGAGCCCAGGCCGCAGCCGTTCGGCTCGACCACGGTCAGGGTCATCGCCGCCGCTACCGCGGCATCGACGGCGTTGCCGCCCGCCAGCAGCATCTCGATCCCGGCGGCGGTCGCGAGCGGCTGAGACGTGGCGACGGCCGAGCGGCCGAACACGGGCGAGCGCGCGGAGGCGTAGGGCATGGCGTAATCGATGGGCGGCATGGCTCCAGCCTGCTCAGCTGGCCCGCGCCGCGCAACCCCGACTACGATCGAGCGGCGTCGAACAGCGCGCGCAGTTGAATCGCAGCGTCGCTCAGCGGCGTCTCGCTCCCCGCCACGCGGCACTGGATCAGGGCCCCTTCGATGGCGGCGATGGCGAAGCGGCTGAGCGGTCCCGCCCGATCGGGCGCCACGCCAGCGGTCCAGGCCGCCGCCTCCACCACCGCCGCCCACGACGCGAAAGCCGCAGCTCCGGCCTCGCGGATCGCCTCGTCCTGCGGCGCCGTCTCCAGCAGCGTGGTCGTGATGGGACAGCCGTCGCGGAAGCCCGACCGCCGCATCCAGCCGGCCAGAAGGTCGAGATAGCGCGCGAGGAAGTCGCCGGCTCCCGAAGACGAGGCCGCCAGGTCCGTGAGGGTCGAGCGCACCCGCTCGCCTGCCCGCCGGACGGCCTCCGCCCCGATCGCGGCCTTGCCGCCGGGAAAGTAGTGGTAGAGCGAGCCCTTGGGCGCGCCGCTGTCGGCGAGGATTTCCGCCAGACCCGTGGCGGCGTAGCCCTGCCTGCGGAACAGCCGCACGGCGCTCTCTATCATGGCGTCACGATGGAGGGGTTGGGCCGGCATTCGCGAAGCCTCACAGCAATTCTATGTAGACTGGTCTACATCGAACCGGCATGCTTGTCGCGCGCCAAGGAAGACGATTGAGGCGGTTCGATGAATGACGACGCGCCTGCGGGGTTCGCCCCGCATTTCAAGAAAAGCGGCCTGACCGCGCCGTGGGAGCCGCTCTATTCCCGGCGAACCGCGGACGCGTTCCAGATCGGCCTGCGCGCAGGACCGGCCCACGCCAATTCCCGCGGCTTCGTCCACGGCGGCCTCATCGCCGCCCTCGCCGACAACGCCATGGGCCTGAGCTGCGGCATACAGATGGAGCCCGGCGCGAATCTGGTGACCGTGGGCCTCTCCGTGGACTTCATCGCCGCGGCTCAGCAGGGCGAATGGCTGGAGATCCGCCCGGTGGTGCTGAAGGCTGGGCGCAGCCTCGCTTTCTGTACGGCCACGATCCACGCCGATGAGCGCCTGTGCGCTCGCGCCAATGCGACGTTCCGCGCTTTAGAACGGTCCGTCAGCGCGGCGGCCTGACAGGCTCACCAGCCCGATGCGCTCTGCGCCTGGCGAATGGCCGATTCCAGCGCCTCGGCGAAGGCCAGTCGCTCCGGCCGGCTGAGGGCCTGAGCCACTTCGACCTGGCGCTCGCGCAGGCGAAGACGAATCTCTCCGGCGCTGGCCTCGCCATCGATCAGCTCCACCCGCGTGAAGGCGGTGGGCGAGGTCCACACGACGGTCTCCTCGGCCCGCACGCAACGAACCACCCGAACCTCGAAGGGGCTCACCTGCACTCGCTCCAGATCGCGGGCGCGGCGGTTGTTGATCGCGAACGCGACGCCAAGCGCGACTGCCGCAAGCGCCATGAAGCCGGCCACCAGACCCGCCCCCATCAGTGCGAACACCGCGCCCAGGACGACGTCGATGCCGATCAAAAACGAGAACAGGATCCGCAGGCCGCGGGGCGAGAGCGTGCGGTTGCGGGAGATGACCGCATCCATGAACAGGGGGACGTCCATGTCGCCCTCCTAGACCGGAAACGGCGTTCGCGATCGAGTTCGTCAGCGGGATCCGCCACGCCGCAGCATGATTGTATAGAACGAAGTCGATTCAGACACGATCAGGAAACAGAACCGGCAGGAAACAGAACCGGCAGGAAACAGAACCGGGTCCGGGCGCAGCCGGCTTGGCTATGCCGACGGGGCGCCCCATTGTCCGCCGCCCATGGCCAGCCCCCCGTCCGCCCGCAAAGAGCGCGCCCGCATCCGCGAGATCTTCGACCGTTTCGCCGCCGCCTGCGCCGAGCCGCGCACGGAGCTGGACTACGCCTCGCCCTACACCCTGCTGGTCGCCGTCGCCCTCTCCGCCCAGGCGACGGACGTGTCGGTGAACAAGGCCACCAAGGCTCTGTTCGCCATCGCGGACACCCCGCAGAAGATGCTCGAACTGGGCGAAGCGCGCCTCGCCCGCCACATCGCCTCCATCGGTCTGTTCAACACCAAGGCGAAGAACGTCATCGCCCTCTCGCGCATCCTCGTCGACCAGTACGGAGGCGAGGTCCCCCGCACGCGCGAGGCGTTGGAGGCCCTGCCCGGCGTGGGCCGCAAGACCGCCAGCGTCGTGCTCAACGAGCTGGGGATCGCGCCGGCGATCGCCGTGGACACCCATGTGTTCCGCGTCGCCCGGCGCCTTGGCCTCTCTGCAGCCGAGACCCCGGTCAAGGTCGAGCACGATCTCATGGCCGTCGTGCCGAAGGAGCGCCTTACCCGCGCCCACCACTGGCTGATCCTGCACGGCCGCTATGCCTGCCTCGCGCGCAAGCCCAGGTGCGGCCAGTGCGTTGTCGCCGATCTCTGCCCCTCGCGGGAGCTCTTCATCGGCGCGTGACGGCGCGATTCACCCGTCCCCGCGGCGGCCTTGCGTTTGCGTACAAAAACAGGGTGAATGTCGCTCAAGCTGACGGGAGCGGGAGGCGATGGGCTGCAGGCGATCCAGGCGTCCGCGCACATGATCTTGGCGGCCGTGGAACACGGCGACGCCGCTGCCGGTCCGCACGGCGCGGGAAGCCCCGACGGCGAGGGCTCCTCGGCTGGCCACGCGGAGGCTTCGCCCGACCACTTTTCCCGGGTCGAGGCCGCGTTCCTGCACGAGCGGTTTGCGGACTTCGAGCGCGCCGTCCTGCAGGACAACATCATCCTGGGCGACGCGAAGTTGGGCATACTGGTCGCGTTCGCCGGCGCGATGGTGATCTATTGCATCGACATGGCCGGGCGGTCCGGCGCCCTGCGTGGCGCAGCCTCCTGGGTCTCCGCCGCTGAGGCCTGGGGATTCGCGGCCGCAGCCGTCGGCTTCCTCGTCACCTGCGCCTTCGCCCTCGCCGCGATCGCCCCGCGCGTCCGGCCGCACCAGGCTGACGCCGACTACGTGTTCTGGGGCGCGCGAGCGTTCCGTCAGCCGCTTTCGGCCTTTCTCGACGAGATGCGCAGCCTCGACGTCGAGGTCGAGCACGAGAACAAGCTTCGCCATCTGTACATCCTCGCGGGCGTCTGCCGGGACAAGTACGCCCACCTGCGCCTCGCGATGGGGGCCGCGGCCGCCGCCTTCGGCCTGCTCGTCCTTGTTGAACTCGCCCACGCCGTTCTCGGATGAGGCGCACGGCCATCTCAGGGGAAACGCCATGACGTCGACTTCGCTCGCTGGGGACTGGGCGTATCGGTTCTCGGGCTTCACCATCATGGAGAGCACCCCATGCTATCTTGTGGGCATGGGCGTGCTCACGCTGGGCGCCGACGGGACAATCAAGGGCAAGCAAACGGCCTCGATCACGCCCCTCACCGGCACGGGTCAGAAGCTGATTCATGCCGGCCTGGAGGTGTCGGGAACCTATTCGACCGGCGACGGTGTCTGGGGGTCGTCCAAGCTCACCTTCCTGGACCAGAACGAAAACGAGGTCGGGACCTTCGACATCCTGCACGTCGATCCAGATCGTTTCTGGATGATCTCCACCGGCGCAAAACAAATGCCCGGATCGACACCCGCGGATGAGGTGAACTCCGGCGAGGCGGTGCGCATCAAGCCGCTGAACTGACGCCCGTCGGCTCCCGCACGAGCGACTCCAGGCGCGCGACGGCGGCCTCGTAGAACACCTGGGCGCGCATCGTCCGCGCCAGGGCCATGGCCTCCAGGTAGTCGCTCTCGGCGGCGGCGGCGTCCCCGCGGGTCAGTCGCAGATCGCCGCGCAACTGCAGTATCGCCGGCCGGAAGGCCAGCTCCTGGGGATTGGCGCCCAGCGCCTCCTCGACCGCGACGAGGGCGCCGTCCTGGTCATCGAGCGCCTGGCGAATCTCGGCCAGCCAGCAGCGGAACAGCGGTTCTCCAGACCGCTCCTCCGCCTCGGCCCTGAGGCGAAGGCCCTCCTCGATCCAGTCAAGCCCCACGAGAGGCTCTCCGGACCCGGCGAGGCCGCGGCCCAGGGTCACGCGCGCGACATGGGCGAACTGGCTGAAGCCGTAGGCGTCCGACAGATCAAGCGAGGCTCGCGCCGCGGCGGCGGCCTCCCCGTGCCGGCCCATGATCACCGCCAGCATCGAAGCCATGAACTGGGCGAAGGCCTCGTCGAACGGATTGCCGGCGCCGCGGCTGAGCTCCAGCCCCGCTTTCATTCGGGTCCGGGCGTCCTTCGGCCGCCCGAGCAGCCAGGCCACCTGGGCGGCGTTGCCGAAGGCCTGGGCGCTGAAGCCGGGACGGGCCACCAGCCGGGCCAGCCTGAAGTGGGCCTCGCCCTGGCGGAAGAAGTCCTCCGCGCCGACCAGATCCCCGATCCGGAAGCGCGAAGTGAGCTGGACCATGTGCGCATGGCCAAGGGCCTCCGGAGCGCCGTCCATGCGGGCAAGCTCCAGCACCTGGTCGGCCTTTCGCGTGGCCGAGTTGTGCCGGCCGGCCGTCGAGAGGGCGCCCCACTGCGCGCTTGCCAGCTGCACCTGCCGGCGCAGGTCGCCGCCCGCCTCGGCCAGTTCGCGGGCGCGCCCGGCGGCGTAGATCGTCTCCACAGCCGAATAGCCCCGCGTGATCTGCAGCACGCCGGCCAGCGAGCTCTGCAGGGCCAGCTCCCGGCCATCGCGCTCGGTCGACGCGGGGCGGGACTTCAGGATCTCGAGCGCCCGGACATAGGCGGCCTCAGCTTCCTTGAAGGCGCGTCGCGCCTGCGCCGAGTGCCCGGCGGCGCGCCAGGCCGCCAAGGCGCGGTCATGTTCCCCTGCCGCCGACCAGTGCTGGGCCATCACTTCGGGATGGGCCAGGGCCACCTCGGGGAACTTCTCGGCGAGGGCCACGGCGGCGCGATGGTGGATGTCGCGCCTCTGGCTCTTCAGGAGGGCCTCATAGGCGGCGTCCTGCACGAGGGCGTGGCGGAAGGCATAGGCGGGCTCGGCCGTCTCCGCCGCGGGGACGAGGATGTCTCCCTCGGCCAGCCGTTCCAACGCCCGCTCCACCTCGCTGGCGGCCAGGCCGCTCACGGCCGCGATCAGCGGCGGCGAGATCTGGGGGCCGAGTACAGCGGCGATCTGCGCCACCGGCTTGGCGTCGCCGAGCCGGTCGAGGCGCTCCATCAGAAGGTCTGACAGCTGGCCGGGGATCGCCCGATCGGCCGCCCCGGCGTCGCGCTCGGCGAACAGCCGCGCCAGCTCCTCGGCAAACAGGGGCACGCCGCCCGCCCGCGCGATCACCGCGTCTATCAGCAGCGGCGTGAGGCCCGGGTTGGCGCGCTCGACCAGGCGTCGGAGCGCGGTCGGCTGAAGGCGGTCGAGCACCATCTGGCGGTGGGCCTCGCCGAGAGGCCATGGCGCGGCCGAGGCCGTGCGGGAGGTGTACAGAAATAACAATCCCGTCTGCGCGCCGTCCTCGACCAACCGCGTGAGGAGCTCGAGGCTCGAGGGGTCCGCCCACTGCAGGTCTTCGACCACGACCACGGTGGGCCAGCGCCGCGCCGTCCGCAAAAGCCACTCGCTCAGAGCGGCGATCAGCGCGGCCCGCCTGCGCTGCGGATCGAGCGCCTGGAACGACGCGTCCAGAACGGGGGCGTCGATGAGGCTGCCGATAACGGGCAGGCTCGCCGCAACGTCCATGTCCACCGCGCGCAGCGAGCGCTCCAGCGCCTGGGCAAGCTCCTCCGGCCGGCGGTGGCCGCGCCTGGCCAACAGCCTGAGCACCATCTGGGAGATGGCGTGGAAGGGCGTGTTGGCGAAGACAGACGCGCCGCCGCCCTCGATCCACACGTGCGGCTCGCGGGCGATCCGCCGCCGGATCTCGTAGAGCAGGCGCGACTTGCCGATGCCAGGCTCCCCGACGAGTCCGATGACCTGCGTGTCGGCGTTCGCCCGTCGTCGCCAGAGCTCCAGGACGAGATCCAGCTCGGCTTCGCGTCCCACGAGTTCCGCCGGAGGAGTCTGCCAACGCGCCAGGAAGCGATCCGCCAGCGGCTTCTCGCCGACCACTTCCCACACCGGACCGTGGAGCGGCAGGCCTTTCAACTCCACCGGTCCCAGATCGCGGTACTCGAAGGGCGCGGACGCCAGGCGCCGGGTCGCATCGGCCGCCACGACCCCGCCCGGAGGCGCAAGCGCCTGGAGCCGGGCGGCGAGATTGGGGGTCTCTCCGACAACCGACCGCTCCTGGGACCAGCCATCGCCGATCAGGTCTCCCACGACCACGACGCCGGTGGCGATGCCGACGCGCGCCGCCAGGGGCTCGCCGGAGGGAGCCTTCAGGCGAGAGACGGCGTCGACAGCCGCACAGCCCGCGCGGATGGCGCGCTCCGCGTCGTCCTCGTGCGCCGAGGGGTAGCCGAAATAGGCCAGCACCCCGTCGCCGAGGTACTTGGCCAGGAATCCGCCCGCCGCCTCGATCTGCGCGGCGCACGCCTCGTGGTAGCCGGCGATCAGATCCCGCATCTCCTCGGGATCGAGGCGCGATGACAGCTCGGTCGAGCCGGCCAGGTCGCAGAACAGCACGCTGATCTGACGCCTCTGCGCCGACAGCTCACCGCCCAGGGGCGGCGTCTCGGCCCCCCCGGCGCGCCGATCGGAACTGACCCCCGTCCGAGCCGTCATCGCCGGTCCTTTCGTCCCGGCGCACCATACACCGCACGGCGGCGCAGGCGCAGGGACGTCGGCGCGGCGCGAACCTTAGTGCTTTTCGAGCATGGTGCTCAGGAAGTGACGCACGACCGTGTCGGCGTCCTTTGGAGAAACGTCTTTGTAGAGCCGGAATCCCGCCGCCGCGACCTCGTGCTTGAAAGCGTGCAGGGCGGCCAGTTGATCGGAGCTCAGGTGCCCCACCATCTTTCCAGGACACGGCGGTATTTCAGCCAGGTTGTGGAACAGGTTCTTCGCCATCATCGGGTTGTCAGGCATCGGCTCCCTCTCGTATGCGCCGCGCCTCACAAGCGGGCCGGCTTCGCTTCAGTCTTAGAGCATGACCGCAAAATGGTACAGCTTTGGACACTGATCGCGCCGCATCCCTGAGACCTCGTCACGTCGCGAGGCTTGGTGTAGTTCCGCCCGTCACGTTACGAGCACAGGTTCCTGATGACAGCCGCCCTCGACATCGCCGCGATCGGCAACGCCATCGTCGACGTCATCGCCCAGGCCCCGCCGGCCTTTCTGCAGGCCGAGGCCCTCACTCCCGGATCGATGACCCTGATCGACGAGGCGCGTGCGGCGCAGCTCTATGCCCGCATGGCCCCCGGCCTGGAGGCCTCAGGGGGGTCGGCCGCCAACACCGTGGCCGGCGCCGCGGGCCTTGGCGCGCGCGCCGCCTATATGGGCAAGGTCGCCGACGACGAGCTCGGGCGCATCTTTGCGCATGACATCCGAGCCATCGGTGCGCACTACGCCACCGCGCCCCTGGCCGGCGGCCCCTCGACCGCCCGTTGCCTCGTCAATGTGACACCGGACGGCCAAAGAACGATGTGCACCTATCTGGGCGCCTGCGTCGAGTTCGGCCCCGCCGACGTCGATGCGGCGATCGTCGAGTCCGCCGCCATCCTCTACCTCGAGGGCTACCTGTTCGACCCGCCCGAGGCGCGCGAGGCCTTCGCCAAGGCGGCCGGCCTGGCGCGCGCCAACGGCCGGCGCATCGCCATCACCCTCTCCGACGCCTTCGTTGTGGAGCGCCACCGCCATGCCCTGCTGGGCTTCATCGACAGTCAGGTCGACATCGTCTTCGCCAACGAGTCGGAGATCTGCGCCCTGTTCGAGACCACCGACATCCATGCCGCCCAGGACGCCATCCGTGGCCGCGTGGAGATTGCCGCCGTCACACACGGGGCGAAGGGTTCGGCCCTGATCACCCACGATGCGGTGGTCCCGATCGCCGCAGAGCCGGTCGACGCCGTGGTCGACACCACCGGCGCTGGCGATCAGTACGCCGCCGGCGTGCTCGCTGGCCTCGCGACCGGACGTCCCCTCGCCGAGTGCGGCCGCCTGGGCTCCCTCGCCGCCGCCGAGGTCATTTCCCATTTCGGCCCAAGACCGGAGGTCTCGATGAAGGAACGCGCCGCCCGCGCGGGGCTGGTCCTGGCGTGAGCCGTACAGCCGACATCGCCCGCGACACCAAGGAGACCCAGGTCCGCGTGCGCCTGGACCTCGACGGGACCGGCCGGTCCGCCGTCTCCACCGGTATCGGCTTTTTCGACCACATGCTCGAGAGCTTCGCCCGTCACGGCGGTTTCGACCTGGAGATCCAGACGCGCGGCGACCTTCACATCGACATGCACCACTCGGTCGAAGACACCGGCATTGTCCTGGGCAAGGCGTTCAACCAGGCCCTCGACGGCTTCAAGGGCGTGCGGCGCTTCGGCCACGCCTATGTGCCGATGGACGAGACCCTCACCCGCTGCGCCGTCGACCTTTCCAACCGCCCCTACCTCATCTGGAAGGTCGTCTTCGGTCGCCCGAAGATCGGCGAGATGGACACCGAGCTGTTCAAGGAGTTCCACCACGCCTTCGCGATGAACGCCGGCGCCTGCGTGCACCTGGAGACCCTCTACGGCGAAAACTCCCACCACATCGCCGAGAGCGGCTTCAAGGCCCTCGCCCGCGCCCTGCGCACCGCCGTGGAGCTCGACCCCAAGACCGCCGGCGCCGCCCCTTCGACCAAAGGCGTCCTTTGAGCCGAGCGACAGCCTGATCCATGCGCTCCGTCGCACTCGTCGATTACGGCTCGGGCAACCTACCGTCCGCCCTGAAGGCGCTGCGCCGCGCCGCCGAGGTTGTCGGCGGGGCTCATGTCGAGGCGACCGACGATCCCGAAACCATCGCGCGCGCTGACGCCGTGGTGCTGCCCGGCGTGGGCGCGTTCGCCGCCTGCATGGACGCGCTGCGCGCCCGCTCCGGCGTCATCGAAGCGATGGAGACGGCGGTGCGCCAGCGCGGAGTTCCGTTCCTCGGAATCTGCGTGGGCCTGCAGTTGATGGCCGACGAGGGGCGCGAGTTCGGCCTTAAGCCTGGGCTCGGCTGGATCGCCGGCGAAGTCCGCCGCCTGGAGCCAGCTGGCTCCGCCTTCAAGCTGCCGCACATGGGTTGGAACAGCATCGAGCGCACCCACGGGCCCCTTTTCAGCGGCCTGGCGAGCGGAGACCACATGTACTTCACCCATGCCTACGCCATCTTCCCGCGGGACGAGCGGGTGGCGGCGGGGTGGACGGATCATGGCGGCCCGTTCGTTTCAGCGGTGACCTCGGGAAACCTTTCGGGCGTGCAATTCCACCCGGAGAAGTCGCAGGACGCGGGGGCCCGGCTCCTGCGAAACTTTCTGGAATGGCGACCATGATCCTCTATCCCGCGATCGACCTGAAGGACGGCCAGTGCGTGCGCGTCCTCCGAGGCGACCTCGCGACCGCTACTGTCTTCAACACCAGCCCCGCCCGACAGGCCGAGGCCTGGGCCGCCGCCGGATTCCGCTGGCTGCACGTGGTCGACCTCAACGGCTCGGTGGAGGGCCAGGTCGTCAACGGCGAAGCCGTCGAGGCGATCCTCAAGGCCGTCAGCACCCCGGTCCAGCTGGGCGGGGGAATCCGCAGCCTCGCGGACGTCGAGCGATGGATCGACCGCGGCGTCTCGCGCGTCATCCTTGGCACCGCGGCCGTCCGCGATCCCGCCCTGGTCAAGACGGCGGCGCGGCACTGGCCCGAGCAGGTGGCGGTTAGCGTCGACGTGCGCGGTGGCAAGGTGGCGGTGGAGGGCTGGACGCAGGACACCGGCATGGACGCCGTGACCGTGGCCAAGCGTTTTGAGGACGCGGGGGTCTGCTCCCTCATCGTCACCGATATCGACCGCGACGGCGCCCTCCTGGGGTTCAACGTCGAGGTGTTCGGCGCCCTGGCCGACGCCGTTTCGATCCCCGTGATCGCGGCCGGCGGCCTCGCATCGGTCCGCGACATCGAGCGCCTCGTCCAGCGACCGGGAACGCCGATCTCCGGCGCCGTCCTGGGCCGCGCCCTCTACACCGGGTCGATCACCCCCGTCGAAGCCCTGGCGGCGGCCGCCTGATGCTCAAGGTGCGCGTCATCCCGTGCCTCGACGTCAAGGATGGCCGGGTCGTCAAGGGCGTGCAGTTCGTCGACCTTCGCGACGCCGGCGATCCGGTAGAGCAGGCCCGCAGCTACGACGCGGCCGGCGCGGACGAGCTGATGTTCCTGGACATCACCGCCAGCCACGAGGGGCGCGGCGCCATCCTCGACGTCATCGCCCGCACGGCGGAGGTCTGCTTCATGCCGCTATCGGTCGGCGGCGGCGTGCGCACGGTCGAGGACGCGCGCCGCCTGCTGCGGGCCGGCGCCGACAAGGTGAGCGTGAACACGGCGGCGGTCGAGAACCCGGACCTGATCTCGGCCATGGCCGACGCGTTCGGATCGCAGGCCGTCGTCGCCGCCGTCGACGCCCGGAAGGTCGGCGAGAGGCGATGGGAGATCTTCACCTATGGCGGCCGCAAGGCCACGGGCCTCGACGCCTGCGAATACGCCGCCCGCGCGGTGGAGAAGGGGGCGGGCGAGATCCTCCTCACCTCCATGGACCGCGACGGCGCCAAGAGCGGCTATGACCTCGAGCTGGTTCGCGCGGTGAGCGCCGCGGCGCCCGTGCCCGTCATCGCCAGTGGCGGGGCAGGGGGCGCGGCCGACATGGTCGCGGCGGTCAAGGCCGGAGCCGACGCCGTCCTCGCCGCCTCGATCTTCCACTTCGGCCTCGTCTCCATCGCCGAGGTGAAGGCGTCGCTCGCCGCCGCGGGCGAGCCTGTCCGGCCGGTGTGGGAGGCCGCCGCGTGAGCCGCTTCGCCGAGGTCGTCGAGCGCCTCGCGGCCGTCATCGAATCCCGTCGCGGCGCCGATCCGGCGACCTCCTGGTCCGCGCGCCTGCTCGCCGACCGCCGACTCGCCGCCAAGAAGATGGCCGAGGAGGCGGTGGAAACCGCCCTCGCCGCCGCGACCGAGGACACCGCCGCCTTCGTCGCCGAGAGCGCCGATCTCCTCTACCACCTCCTTGCCTTGCTGGCCGCCTCCGGCGTCACCCTCGACGACGTCGCCGCCGAGCTCGAACGCCGCGAAGGCCGCTCGGGTGTGGAGGAGAAGGCCTCGCGCCGGGTTTAGGCGCGGCTCAGCGCCCCTGATCCAGGATCTTGAACTGGCGAGTCGGGTCCGACTGCGGAACGATCTGGCCGTCGGGCAGGCGCGTATGGGCGCCGTCCGGCGCGTACTGCAAGATGTAGGCCTTGCGCACGGCGCCGGCCTTCAGGTTCGGCCCTGTTCGGTGCGGGGCAAGGGAGGAGAACACCACGATATCGCCTGCGCGCGCCGGCGCGGCCACCGCCTCCGCAGAGGTCAGGCAGACCCGACCTAGATTCGTGTTCCAGTGCTCGAGCGTTCCCAGCTTGTGCAAGCCCGGCGCGATCCAGGGACAACCGTTCTGCTCGTCCACATCGACCAGCGGAATCCACAGGGTGAGGTACTGCTGCGGCTCGATGAAGGTGTAGCCGTTGTCCTGGTGCCAGGGGAATTCCTGCGGCTTCTCGGTCTTCTTGTAGACGGACTGATCCCAGTAGAGCCTCACGTCGTCGCCGATCAGGTCGTGGCAGATGTCCTTGATCGCCGGGTGCGCGGCGAACCGGGCCAGGACCGGCGACCGCTTCACGATGTGAGGGGAGAAGGTGATCGCCCCCGTCTGGCTCAGCACGACACGCCCGCCACGGGCCTCGACGAAGTCGGACGTCTCCTTCTCCAGCGGATCGATCGCCGCGGTGACCTCCGCGACCTCCTCGGCAGTGAAGGCGTCCCGATAGACGAAGAAGCCGTCTTCATTGAACGCATCGATCTGCGCGGGGGAAAGGCGGCGCATTCCGATGCGGGGCGCGTCCTGCCAGACGAAGTCCTGGTTCAGGGGATGTGGGCGGGGGCCTTCGGCCGCCGCATGCTGAGCCGGATTGGCGCCGCTCGTCATACGGCCACGTCCTTCACCGAAACTGGTCTCGCCGTCACGCGTGCGCAGGCTGCGCTGCGCGCCGCACCGGCATCCAGCGGTTTACGTGCGAGAGCATCTTTCCAACGTCCTCGTTGAGCGGTTTCGAGCCGGCGCGACCGTAATGATAGACCATCGTCGAGCGGCGATAGTCGGCCACATTATCCTTGGACATGTGCATCAGATAACTGTGGAAGACGAGGACGTCGCCCGGCTCCATCAGGGCTGGAACTTCGGACGAGGTGTCCTGGTCGACGATCTCCAGATAGCCGCGATTGGCGGCTGGCCGGCGGTCGGGGACATGCTCGAAGATCTCGCCCCGCGCGTGGCTGCCCGGGGCGACCCAGAGGCATCCGTTTTCCAGGGTCGCGGGGCTCAGCGCCACCCACACGCCCACCTGCGGCTGCCGGTCGAGTTTGAAATAGTAGGAGTCCTGGTGCCACGGCTGGCCGATGACGCCGGGATTCTTGAAAATGAACTGGCTCTGGAAACAGTCGATGTCCGGGCCCAGCAGGTCCGCGGCGATCTCGGTCAGGGATTCCAGTTCGGCCAGCCGCCGCGCGGCGCCCTGGGTATGGCAATTGAAGACCTTCGAGATGAGGTCTTCCGGGACGACTGCCGAGGGGCTAGCCCCGGTTTCCGGGTAGATCAGATAGTCTTCGCCCGAAAGGTACCTGTCTTTGCCAGGATGGCCGGCGGGAGGGTCGGCTCGGATGCGCGCGATGACCTCGGCCTCGACCTCCTCGATCAGCTGTGCGTCCACCGCGCCGCGCAGAAAGAAGTAGCCATCGCGCTTCCAGGCCTCGGTCTGCCCCGGTGTTATCATGGCCGGACCTCCTCCGTTTTTTCGGGACAATATCCGCCGTTCGTCGTGCGTGGCTCGCGATTTCGCGCAAACTCGGCGATTCTCACCGTAATACGGGCGCCTGGGCCCGGCCGCCTTTTCCGAGATCAATCAGAAACGCCACGCTACGGCCGGGTCGAACGCGTCTCGGGATCCGTCTTGACATTTCATGACGTGTCATGAAAACGTCGGCGTCGGAGTAGGAGCATGAACAAGATCGTTCGCGAGAAATTCGCCACGCAGGTCGACGTCGAGACCCTCGCCCAAGTGCGGCGGCTGGCCGAGGCTGAAGGGCGTCAGCTTCAGGCTCTGGTGGAGGAGGCGCTGAAGGACCTCCTGGAAAAACATCGACAGACGCGACCCCGCGATCATGTGATGCGCGCCTACCAGCGCAGCCACGGCCCCTATGCAGAGCTCTACAAGAAGCTGGCCGAGTGACCGACTACCTCACGATGGCCGAGCTGCTGGCCATCCACGAGGACCAGATCCAGCGCTACGGCGGCGCCTCGGGCCTCCGCGATCCGGGAGCGCTGGAATCGGCGCTGTTCCGCCCCCAGACGGGCTACTACTCGGATGTCGTCGAAGAGGCTGCGGCCCTCTGGGAGAGCCTGGCGCAGAACCACCCGTTTGTGGACGGGAACAAGCGCGCCGCCTTCGCCGCGACCTACACCTTTCTCGCCATCAACGGCCTCAGCCTGCGCGCCTCCGCCGAGGAGACCTACGAGTTCATCTCCGGTCTCTACGCGCGGCAAGCGTTCGTCTTCGCCGAGCTGGCGTCCTGGCTGCGCGAGCGCGTCTTTCCGGACTGACAGCGCCCATCCTGACAGGTCTTCCGCATGGCCGTTCCGGCGGATCTTTGAAAAGTGCGGAGCCCGGCGCTACCACGGGCGCGGACGACAGACGTTGGGGGACGCCGGATGCTGACCGCTGGCTATCATGCCGTGCCGCCGGGAATGGTCGCGAGCGTCGTGACCTCGCTCGAGATGTTCGAGCCTCCCAGCCTGCGGCCGGAGACATCCGATCCCAGTTGGCGCCTCGAGCGACTGTCCCCTGACCCGGCCGAATACCGCCGACTCTATCGCGCCGTGGGCGAGGATTGGCTCTGGTTCAGCCGGCTGGGGCTTACGGACGCGCAGCTCAGCGCCATCATCGGCGACCCTGAGGTGGAGGTTTACCGACTAAGCGACGGCGCCGATGGCGTGGCCCTGCTCGAACTCGACTTCCGCGAACCGGATGAGTGCGAACTGGCCTTCTTCGGCCTGTCCAGGACGCTGATCGGCGGCCCCGCAGGCCGATGGCTGATGAATCGCGCCATCGAACGGGCCTGGTCGCGCCCGATCCGGCGCTTCTGGGTGCACACCTGCACCCTCGACCACCCGTCCGCCGTCGCCTTCTACCGGCGCTCCGGCTTCCGACCGTTCCGCTTTCAGGTGGAGATCGCGGATGACCCGAGGCTTGCCGGCCTGGCGCCCAGAGACTCCGCGCCGCAGGTCCCGCTGCTGGAGCCTTAGCGGCTTACTCAGCGGTCCTTGTCACGGATGAAGCTCTCCGGCGTGCCGTCCTCCGGATTGACGAATATGATGTCGCGGGGGTCGCGGCGCGGCGTGTCGACCGACAGGAAGACCACCGGCCCTTCGAGCATTTCGGGCAGGGCGTGCACCACGCCCTTTCGGAAGAACAGCAATTGCCCGGGGCCGAACACGCCGCCGTTCTCGGGGGTTTCCATCCAGAAGGTTCCGCGCCCGGACAGCACAAACAGGTACTCGTCGCAGGTCGCGTGGTAGTGCGCCGGCGTCGGCCGGTAGACGCGGAACACCCGCGAACTCGCCGCCTCCTCGTTCGTCAGATAGGTGTCGAGGAGCATGGTGTCGGCGCTGGGGGGAAAAGCTTTCGCGATCTCGTTGACATCGAAGCGCGCGGAAGCGCCGTTCGCCAGGGGCTTTGGCATGGGACTGGTCTCCACAGGCGGATGCGTCGAGCCAAACCGCCGAGCCGCCCGATATGGCGTCCGACGCCACTGAGGCCAGGGTCCGCTGGTGGGGATGAGCAGTTATCGGCCTTCGGACGCACTCGTCGCGAGACGACAGGTCGACTCGCGTCTTTGTCTCGCGCCTTAGCATCGGTCATTATGCCCTGAACGGCTGTCAACAGGCCGAGCGGGGGAAAGCGTGGGAGCCGGGTTTCTCTCACAGCAGCGGGTTCTGGACCTCACCGATGAGCGCGGCCTGCTCGCCGGGCGCATGCTGGGACAGCTTGGCGCGGACGTGGTCCAGGTCGAACCGCCCGCCGGATCGCGCGCGCGGCGGGTCGGCCCGTTCACCGAAGATCCGGCGCCGGACAATTCGCTCTACTGGTCGGCCTACGCCTCGGCGAAGCGCGGGCTGGCGTGCGATCTGGACACCGCCGCTGGTCGCGAACTGATCCTGCGCCTGGCGGCGAAGGCGGACTTCCTGATCGAATCCGAACCTCCAGGAGTGATGGCCGCGCGCGGGCTCGCCTTCGAGGATCTTGCGAAGGTCAATCCCAGGTTAGTCCTAGTCTCGATTACGCCGTTCGGCTCGCGCGGGCCCAAGGTCGGCTGGGCCGCGAGCGAGCTGACCCTCTGGGCGGCCGGCGGCGCGCTTTTCCCGGCTCGCGACGGCGATGGTCCGCCGCTCAGGATCAGCGTCCCGCAGGCCTGGCTTCACGCCGCCGCAGACGGCGCCTGCGGCGCCCTGATCGCCCATTTCGCGCGATTGCAGACGGGCCGAGGCCAACATGTCGACATCTCCGCCCAGGTCAGCGTCGCCGAGGCGACGCTTTCGCTCGTGCTGGCCGAGACCCTCGGAGACGCTCGCGGGCGACGACCCGCGCCCGGCGCGGCGCTGGCGCCGCGGGCGCCTTCGAGCTGGGCGTGCCTGGACGGGCGCGTGGAGATGGCCCTGGGAATGGGGGCGATCGGCGGCGCCTCGACCAACGCGCTCTTCGCCTGGATGCGCGAATGCGGCGAGTGCGACCGCACCCTGGACCACTGGAACTGGCTGGAGGTGCTGGGCCAGTTGCAGGCGGGAACTCTGGCGCCCGAGGATTTTCGCGGAGCCCGCGAGGCGATCGGGCGCTTCTTCGCGCGGCGCACCGCCGCCGAGCTCGTCGCCGGGGCGCTCAAGCGGCGCATTCTGCTGACCCAGGTCCAGACGGCCCGGACCCTGGCCGGGAGCGATCACTTCCGCGGCCGCGGCGCCTTCGAGACCGTGCACGAGCAGAACGGGGCGCGGCTGCTGCCCAACGCCTGGGCCAAGGCCCCGGGCGCCTTTGCGCCCCTGCGGCCCGCCCCCCGCATCGGCGAGCACACCGAAGAGGTGATCGGCGAATGGCTTGGCGGCGATCGCGCCGCCCTGGCCGAGCCTGCCTCGCCCGATCCGGTGCGCCCGCTGAAAGGCCTCAAGGTGCTCGAACTGGCCTGGGTCGTCGCCGGGCCGCGCGTTGGCCGGATGCTGGCCGACTACGGCGCCACGGTCGTGCGGGTGGACAGCGCGGCGCGCACCGATCCGACGCGGGTCGTGGGCCCGTTTCCGGCGGGCGAGCCCGACTACGCCAACAGCGCACTGTGGGACAACGTCAACGCCGGCAAGCTTGGTCTCGCGCTCGATCTCACCCGCCCGGAGGCACGGCAGGTGGTGCTCGACCTTTGCCGCTGGGCGGATGTGGTCACCGAGTCCTACGCGCCGGGCCAGCTCGAGAAGTGGGGCCTCGCCTACCCGGCGCTCGCGGCCGTCAATCCCGGTCTGATCATGCTCTCGTCGAGCCTCATGGGGCAGGACGGACCGCTCTCCCGCACGGCCGGCTTCGGCAATGTCGGCGCGGCGGCGTCCGGCTTTCAGGTGCTGGTGGGCGAACGCGGACGCGAGCCGGTCGGGCCGGCCGGCCCCTATACGGACTTCGTCGCGCCGCACTTCTCGCTGGCGCTGCTCCTGGCCGCCCTCGACCACCGCCGCCGCACCGGCGAGGGCCTCTACATCGACGCTGCCCAAGCCGAAGCGGGGCTACAGTTCCTCGCCCCGCAGATCGCCGACTATGCGGCGACGGGGCGAGTGGCCGAGGCCCTGGGCAACCGCGACCCGTGTTTCGCGCCGCACGGCGTATTCGCCTGCGCGGGCCACGAGTCCTGGCTGGCGATCGCTGTCTGCGACGACGCCCAGTGGGTCGCGCTGGCGTCCCTGATCGGCGGCGAAAGCCTGGCCGCCGATCCGCGCCTGACGACTGCGGCCAGGCGCAAGGCGCACGAAGACGAGCTCGAGACGCTCGTCGCGGCATGGACCCGTGACAAGGCCGCCGCCGAGGCCGAGGCGATGCTGCAGTCGGTCAGCGTGCCGGCGCACGTCGTTTCGACCAGCGAGGAGTTCTGCGCCGATCCGCAGATCGCCGCGCTCGGCCACCTCACACCCCAGCCCGAACCCCGCGGCCGCGTGCCGGTCGTCGAAGCGTCACGTTTCCGGCTCTCCGCCACCCCCGGCCGGCTCGACCGATCCGCCCCGCCGGTCGGCCGCGACAAGGTCCAGGTGCTGCGCGACTTTGCGGGCTACGACGCCGCGCGTATCGACGCGCTCATCGAAGGTGGGGTGTTGCGTTGAGGCTGGGGCGAGGAGGCCACGTGAAGCTCTATCACTGCCACGATGCGAGATCGCTGCGGGCGCTCTGGGCGCTGGAGGAGCTCGGACTCGCCTATGAGCTGGTGACCATGCCCTTTCCACCCAGGGCGCTCTTCCCCGGCTACATGGATATCAACCCGCTCGGCACCGTGCCGACCCTGGTCGACGGCGATCTGACGATGACGGAGTCGGCCGGCATCTGCCACTACCTCGCCGAGAAGGCCGCTCCGACCCCGCTGCGCGTCGATTCCGCCGAGCCGGCCTACGGCGAGTACCTGAATTGGCTCTATCGCAGCGACGCCACCCTGACCTTCCCGCAGACGATCGTGCTGCGCTACAGCCGGCTGGAGCCGGAGGTGCGACGGTTGCCCCAGGCGGTCGAGGACTATTCGATCTGGTACCTCTCGCGCCTGCGCTGCGTCGAAGCCGCCCTGGAGGACCGCGAGTTCCTCTGCGCCGATCGGTTCACGATCGCCGACATCGCCGTTCACTACGCCCTCTTCCTCGGACGCTCGCTCGGGCTCCACGAGCGCTACAAGCCCAACTGCCGCCGGTACCTGGAGCGCCTGATGCAGCGGCCCGGCTTTCAGCGGGCGATGCAGCGGCAGGAGCCTGCCGCCGCATAGCTCAGGCCGTCGCGTTCGTGACCCGGCTGCGGACCTGGCCGAGGAGTTGCATCAGGTCCTTCACCTGGATGCTCTCCAGCGAGCTCACGGCGTCCTGGATGTTCTTGCGCAGGCCCGCATCGGCCCGGTCGCCGACGAGGTTGTCGAACTTGGTCACGACGTCGTCCCAGGTGAACGGCCGGGTCGGGAAGCCGGGGTAGTCGCTCACCTCCTGGGTATACGATTGGCCGTTGGTGAGCCGGACGGTGATCCGGGCCGGCATCTGCGCGGGATACCGGGCGGTGAAACCGTCGTTGGGCCTCACCTGGACCTTTTTCAGCAGGCTCTGCACGTCGGGCCGGGCGATCCGCTCAGAAGTGAGTTGCGCGGTGTGGACCTCGCCGTCGATCGCGGCGACCGCCAGCAGGTAGGGCAGGCTGTGGTCCGCGTCTTCCTTGGTGTGGACGTCGGTCTTCGGCCCGAACTTCCCGCCGCCGGTGAAGTCGTAGGCGTCCTGGAACACCTCCGCCTGGATGCTTTCGACGGCGGCCGGATCGAACCGGTGAGCCTTGCGCAGCTCGAGCATGGCGAAGATCGCCGACTGGGTCGGGACGGCGCTGTTGTAGCTCTTGAGGGCGAGCCGGTCGAAGCAGTCGAGCTGCACGCGATCCCAATCGACGTGGATCGGCTGGCCGAGCGCGTGGGCGAGCCCTTCGGGGCCTTCAATCACATACTTCGGGCCGGTCAGGCCGTGCGAGGCCAGGAGGGTCCCCTGGATTCCCCCGAAGGTCAGCTGGGCCGGGAGCAGGCCCTTCCACTCCGAGATGGGCGTGGTTCGCACCACGAGCAGAGGAACGCCGCTGGAAGCGCAGATCCCGATCGCCGAGGTCGCCTGGGCTTCGTCCAGTCCAAGAACCTTGGACACGCCGGCCCCCAGCGAGAAGGCGAGCTGCGTCGTAAGGTCGAACCCGTGGGCCATGAAACCGGCGGCGCCCGTCAGCGTCGCTTCCACCTGGTAGGCGACGGCCAGGGCGGTCAGGAATTCCTTCCCCGAGCGCCCGGCGTACTCGCAGGCCGACAGGACGCCCCCGGTATTGTCGGACGGGTGGCAGACCTCGGCGCCGGCCAGGTAGCTGTCCATGTAGTCGAGATAGCGAACCAGTCCCGCATTGTAGGACCCCGCATAGAGGACGTTGGCATGACCGCCGCCGATCAGGGTGCAACGCGCATCCGATCCGCCGAAGGTCTTCGCCTGAGCCAGCCACGCCTGGATGGGCGACGCCTCGAGCGCCGCGATGGCGCAGGCCAGGGAGTCCAGGATAGCGATCTTCAACCGCTGCCGCCGCTGCGCCGTGAGGTCCTCGTATCGCGTGCGGGCTGCGAAACGCGCCATGCCTTGGGTCTGGCTCGGACCCGTCGTGATCGGCCTCAGCGTCTGCGAACCGCCGGCGCGGCCCAAAGGCGCCGCGCGCGCCTCATCGGCCCTTGCGGCGCCTGCGGTGAAGCTCGACGCCGCGAGGGCCGCGACGCATTTGAGGGATGTCCTGCGATCAACTTCGGTCATCGCCATGTTCCTTTCGGCCGGCGAACGTTTCTGACTTTGCGTGGGATGGGTTCGCCGAAGTCCCGAAAGCCGGCGCCTGGGGTCCGGGGTCAGCGCCATAGGTTCGTCGCCGCGAGGTCCAGGATCTCGTCGACCTGTCCGTTCATCACCGCCTTGACCATGTAGAGGGTGAAGCCCTTGGCCATTTCGGTGGTCACCTTGGGCGGAATGGCGAGCTCCTGGCGGTTCACAACCGCGTCGACCAGCACGGGGCCCGGATGTGCGAGCGCCTCACGGATGCCCGCCTCGACGTCCGCGGAGTTCTCGATGCGGACGCCCTTCACGCCCACAGCCTCGGCCATGGCGGCGAAGTTCGGGTTCTTGAACCCGGTGCCGAAATCCAGAAAACCCGTCGACTTCTGCTCCAGTTCGATGAAGCCCAACGCTGAGTTGTTGAACACCACCACCTTCACCGGCAGGCCCAGCTGCACCAGGCTCAGGAAGTCGCCCATCAGCATGGTGAAGCCGCCGTCTCCGGACAGCGAGATCACCTGGCGGCCGGGAAAAGCGGCCTGGGCGCCGATCGCCTGAGGCATCGCGTTGGCCATCGAGCCGTGCCAGAACGAGCCCATCAGACGGCGTTTGCCGTTCATCGCCAGATACCGCGCCGCCCAGACGGTTGGCAGGCCGACATCGCAGGTAAATATGGCGTCCTCGGCGGCGAGATCGCTCACCGCCTTGGCGATCTGCTGGGGATGCACCAGTCGGTCGCGCGCCGTGGGCGCCGCCAGGTCGTCGAGGCCGGCGCGGGTCGCGCGATAGTGGCCGAGCGCCTTGTCGAGATGGCTGCGGTCGGACTTCTCCTCCAGAAGAGGGAGTAGGGCGTCCAGCGTAGCGGCGACCTCGCCCACGACCCCGAGCTCGACGGGCGCGCGACGGCCGAGTTGCTCGGGCCGGATGTCCACCTGGGCGATCCGCGCCCCGCCCTGCGGATAGAACTGGCGGTAGGGGAAGTCAGTCCCCAGCATCAAGAGGACGTCGCAGTCGCTCATGGCGTAGTAGCCAGAGGCGTGGCCGATCAGCCCCGTCATGCCGACGTCGTAGGGGTTGTCCCACTCCACGTGCTCCTTGCCCTTCAGGGCGTGGACCATCGGCGCCTTGAGCTTCTCGCCGAGCGCGAGCAGCCGGTCGTGCGCGCCCGCGCAACCCGAACCGCAGAGCAGGGTCACCCGCCGCGCGTCGTTCAGCAGCTTCGCCAGCGCCATCACCACCTGCGGCTTCGGCGAGACGACCGGGACAGGCGGGACCAGCACCCGCGCCGCCGGGTCAGGCTCGGCCTCCTGCAGGGCCACGTCGCCAGGCAGGGCGATGACCGCCACCCCGCGCTTGCCAATCGCCTCGCGGATGGCGACCTCGGCGGCGCGCGGCATCTGGCGGGCGCTGGAGATCAGCTCGCAGTAATGGCTGCATTCGCGGAACAGGGTCTCTGGATGGGTCTCCTGGAAGTAGCCGGATCCGATCTCCCCGGAGGGGATGTGGGCGGCGATCGCCAGCACCGGGACGCGCGAGCGGTGGCAATCGAACAGGCCGTTGATCAAGTGCAGGTGGCCCGGCCCGCAGCTGCCCGCGCAGACCGCCAGATCGCCGGTCAGGTGCGCCTCGGCCCCCGCAGCGAATGCGCCGGCCTCCTCGTTGCGCACGTGCATCCATTCGATCCGGCCCTGGCGACGCACTGCGTCCGTCAGGCCGTTCAGGCTGTCGCCGACGACGCCCCAGATGCGTTTCACACCGGCGTCGGCGAGGGTCTCAGCCAACTGATCTGCAACCGTTCTCATAGCAAAATCCTCTTCAGATCAGGTGCTGGGCCCTGGCGGCTTCGCGAAGCTGGTCGCGGAAGTCCGGATGGGCGAGGTCGATCAGGGCGTTGGCCCGTTCGGCCGAGGCGAGGCCCTTCAGGTTCACCGCGCCGAACTCGGTGACGATCCAATGGGTGTCGATCCGAGGCGTCGTCACCGGCCCATCGAGCCTGGGGACGATGCGGGACACCTTTCCGCGGGCGGCGGTGGACTTGGCGGCGATGATCGACTTGCCGCCCTTCGAGGCATAGGCGCCTCGGACGAAATCGAGCTGGCCACCCGAGGCGCTGTACTGGTGGCCGAGCATGTGCTCGGAGTTGCAGGCGCCGGTCAGGTCGATCTGGATGGTGGCGTTGATCGAAACGACATTGTCGTTCTGGGCGATCACCCTGGGATCATTGACGTAGTCGACCGGCCAGCTTTCGACAGACGGGTTGTCGTCCAGGTAGTCGTACATCGCCTTCTGCCCCATCGCGAAGGTGAAGACGCTCTTGCCACGGTTGATCGCCTTGGCCCTGTTGGTCACCACCCCGGCCAGTGCGAGATCGACCAGGCCCGGGCAGAGCGCCTCGGTGTGGATGCCCAGGTCGTTGCGGTCGGCGAGGTGGGCGCAGACCAGATTGGGCAGGGCGCCGACGCCCATCTGCAGGCAGGCGCCGTCGGGAACCAGGCCCGCGATCGTGGCGCCGATGATCTCCTCCTCGTGACTGGGCGCACGCACCGGCGCCTCGAGCAGGGGGACGTGGTTTTCGACGATCGTGTCGACCTCCGAGACGTGGATCGTGGCGCCCGAGCCGTGGACGCGCGGCATGTGCTCGTTCACCTCGACGATCAGCCGCTTGGCTCCGCGCGCGACCTTCGTCGAATAGTCGTTGCCGACGCCGAAGCTCATGTAGCCGTGCCGGTCCATCGGCGAGACCGTGCACACGAAGGTGTCGATCCCGATGTTCTCGATCAGCAGACGCGGCGTTTGGTGGAAGTTGTTGGGGACGAAGTTCACCACCTTGCGTCCGCCGTCCTCGACGCCGCGCTTGATCAGCGCGCGTTCCGCCCCGGCGATGAACATGCAGTAGGGCCGGATGCGGTCGACAAGCTCATAGCGCAGGATGGTCTTGCCTGCGATCGAGGTCGATTCGCAGTAATAGACCCGCAGGTCTTCGACCTTGCCCGCTTCGGCGCGGTCGGCGAGCGCCTGCAGAAGAGCGGGCGGCTGGGTCATCGCCATGCCCATGGAAAGGCGGCTGCCCGAGGCGATCGTCTCGGCCGCGCGAGCGGCCGTGGTCAGTTTCGATTGATAAAGCGAGGCGACATCCATGTCGGTCCTCCTTGCCATCATTGTTGGGGTGATCCCCGCCCCGCCGAGCGGAGAGAGGGATCGGTTCAGTAGTTGGCGGCTTCTTCGGGAGAATGGCCCCGGCGGTGGACCAGCATGGTCCGCTCGAAGCTCATCACTTCCTTGCCGTCCTGGTTCACGCCGCGCGTCGAGACCGTCACGATGCCCTGGGTCGGGCGGCTCTTGCTTTCGCGTTTACTGAGGACGGTGCTTTCGGCGTAGAGCGTGTCGCCAGCGAAGACGGGATGGGTGGCCTTCACCTTGTCCCAGCCGAGATTGGCGACCACCTTCTGCGACACCGTCCGCACGCTCATGCCGGTGAGCAGGGCCAGCGTGAAGGTCGAGTCCACCAGCATCTTCTTCCACTCGGTCTTGGCCGCGTAAGCGGCGTCGAAGTGGACCTGCTGTGAGTTGAGCGTCAGCAGGGTGAAGTAGGTGTTGTCGACATCGAGCACGGTGCGGCCGGGACGATGCTCGAACACGTCCCCCGGGGTGAAGTCCTCCCAGTAGAGACCGGAGACTTCTCTATAGCGCCGTTCTCCGACAGTCTTGTATGCAGGCAGCAGGTCTTCCATGGTGATACCTCCTTAGGTGAGTGAAAGTTTTTACCGGCCGAATGGATCAGACGCCGGCGGCCGCCAGGATTCGTCGCGCCTTGCGAGCGACCGCTTCGTCGATCATCTGGCCGTCGACGACGCCAACGCCCTTTGAATTCTCGGTGAGGATTTGGCGGGCGCTCGCGACCTCCGCGTCAGAGGGCGTGTAGGTGGCGTTGATCGCGGCGACCTGATCGGGGTGGATCGCGGCCTTCGCGGCGAAGCCCATGGCGGCGGCGCGGCGGGTCTCCTGTTCGAGGCCGGCTGTGTCGCGGATGTCGAAGAACGGGGTGTCGATCGCGACGATCCCTGACCTCGCACACGCCGCCACGAGGCGGCCGCGGGCATAGGCGAGCGGCTCCCATGTTGTCTCGGCGTCGAGTTCGGCGGCCATGTCGGCGGCCCCGAACAGCAGGCCATGGAGGCGCCCCGAGGCTGCGGCGATCTCGTCCGCCTGGGCCAGGCCGCGGGCGGTCTCCACGAGGCCGACGATACGCGCGTCGAGCGCAGCGGCTGAGAGGAGCCGGTCAAGGATCCGGATGTGATCTGGGCTCTCGGTCTTCGGTAGAACGAGGTAGTCCGGCGCAACGGCGGCCCCGAGAAGGGCGGTCAGGTCGGCCAGGCCCGCGGCGGTGTCGAGACCGTTGATCCGCAACGCACTGGCGGCTCGGCCCTTCTGCTTCCGGTTGAGGAACTCGAGCGCCGCCGCGCGGGCCCTCGGCTTGTCGGCCGGGGCGACGGCGTCTTCGAGGTCGATGATCAGGACATCGGCGCCGACCTCCGCGGCCTTGCCGAAACGCTCAGGACGGGCGCCGGGCGTGAAGAGCCAGGATCTCGTCGGATGGATGGGTGGGGTCATGGATGCGTTCCGTTCGTTGACGATCCGGAAGATGCGCCCCTCCCCTTCAACTATCCAACATATTGGACGTCCATCTGTGAGACGTCTAATGTCTTGAGATGGAGCTGCGTCACATCCGCTATTTCCTCGCCCTGGTAGAGGAGAGGAACTTCACCCGGGCGGCGGCCCGGGTGGGCATCGCCCAATCCCCGTTCAGCTCGCAGATCCGGGATCTGGAGACGGAGGTCGGCGCGCGCCTGTTCCACCGGGTGCCGCACGGCGCCGAGCTGACCTCGGCCGGCCAGGCGTTCCTGGAGGTGGTCGGGACGATGCCGAGTACGGCCGAGAAGGCGGCGCACGCCGCGCAGCGCGCCGCGCGCGGGGAGAGCGGGCGGTTGAAGGTCGGCTACACCGCCTCTTCCGTCTTCAATCCCGTCTTCGCCGCAGCCGTTCGGGCGTTCCGGCAAGCCTATCCGAACGTCGACCTCGCCTTGCAGGAGGCGAACACCACCTGGCTGGTGGAGGGCCTGGAGAACGAGACACTCGACGCGGTCTTTCTGCGGCCCGGCTCGAGGAAGACCGACGCCTTCCAGCTGCGCCTGCTCTCCGAGGAGCCGCTGCTGGTCGCCCTGCCGGCCTCACATCCGGCCGCGTCGTCTGACCATTTCGACCTCGCCGAGCTCGGCGGCGAACCGCTGCTGCTGTTCCCCCGGGAGGCGGGCCCGACGCTTTTCGACAGCGCGATCAACGCGTTCCGCGCCGCCGGGGTCGAGCCGGAACTGGGCCAGTCGGCGCCTCAGATCGTCTCCCTGCTCGTCCTGGTCTCGGCGGGAATGGGTGTTTCGGTCGTCCCCGCCTCGATGTCGCGGCTCTCAATTCCGGGCGTCGTATTCCGCCCCCTCAAAGGGCAGTCGCCGACCGCTAGCCTCTCGCTGGCGACGCGGCGCGGCGACACGAACGTCATCGTCCGCAATTTCCTGTCCTGCGCGCTGTCCTGATTCACCCACCCCGCCGAGGGTTCCTCTTCAGCGCGACGTAGAGCGCTCCCGCCCCGCCGCGGGCGCGGTGGGCTTCGGAGATTCCCGCCACCACGCCGCGCAAGGGGGGTTCGGCGAGCCATTCGGGCGTGCGCCGTCGCAGCACGCCATCGCCCAGGGCGCCCTTGCCCGTGACCACCAGCACGGTGCGATGGTTCTCATTGAACGCCCGCAGCAGGAAGCGTGTCAGCGCCGCGCGGGCGCGGTCCTGGTCCAGGCCGTGCAGGTCAAGGGTCGCGCCCAACGGCTCACGGCCACGATCGATCAGGCGCAGGCGGTTGGGCTCGATCAACTCCGGCGGCACGGGCGCATGCGGCGCGGGGACGAGCGGGCGGCGCGGCGCGGCCGCCGGGGTCTTGGGCGATGCAGCCTTTCCCGGCGCCGGCTTTACCGTCACGGGAGCGGCCTGGACGGTGACCTGCGGGTGGAACCGGCCCGGAAGCGGGCGCACCGTCGCGGCCACCACGGCCCACAGCCGCGCATCCTTCGGACCCGGTCGGATCATTGTGCCGTCGGGCCGACCGGCTCCAGCCGATAGAGACGAAGGGTGTGGCGGATGCGACCAGCCTCCTCGCCCGCGGACTCTCCCTCGCCAAGATAGAGGTCGGCGCGCGCGTCGCCCTTGATTGCAGATCCCGTGTCCAGGGCGGCCGCAACGCGGTGATAGGCCGGAAATGCGCCCGGCAGGAGCGGCGCGTCCGCGTCCAGCCAGAGCAGTTCGCCCATCCGGTGCTCGGACGGATCGACGGCGACGGCGCGTCCGGGAATCAGCCGCACGCCGGCCGCGCCCGACGGCGGCCCCCCGTCGTCCTGCCGCAGCTGGAAGAAGATGTAGCGCCGGTCCAAGTCCATCACCGCCTGGGCGTCCGGACCGCGGTGACTGGCCAGCCAGGCGTGGATCGCATCGCCCGAGGTGTCGGTCCCGAGCAGGCCCTCGGCGCGCATCGGCGTGGCCACGCCGCTGAACGGCTGGTCGTTGGCGCAGTCGAAGACCGCCCTGAGACGCGCGCCCTCGGGGAACACAAGAACGCCCGAGCCCTGGATCTGCAGGAAGAACAGGTCTTCCGGCCGCATCCAGGCGAGGGCGTCGTCGCTGGGCCACCCGTCGATCTGAGCCCGCGTGGCGTGGACATTCGATCCGCGCTTTACGTCAACCGGCCGCGGGCGAACCGGGGCGGCGAACTCCGCATCGGGACTTCGGCGCGCCTCGTAGACAGGGGTGAAATAGCCGGTGAGCACGCCGGACTCGGGCGCCGGCGTGACCCGGTAGTTGCGTTCCATGAATTCACGCGCCTGAGCGTCCGTCGGTTCATCGAGCCAGGAGATGCGAAGGCACACCCCACCCGGATCGGTCCCGCCCGTTGCGGCGCAAGCGGCCTTGGCCGCGGCGAGGGCCGCCAGGTGGTCCTCGTTGGCCCAGCCCGGCAAGGCGGCCAGGCCGCCCGCAAGCGGCGCCGGGGCCGACTCGACAGGCGGGGAGGTCGTGGGGCCAGGGCGCCCTTCCGGCCGCTCGGGGCGCGCAGCGGAAGGCGTCGCCGGCCGCGGCGGCGCGGTCGCGGCGATGGTCGGGCGGGGACCCGGCGCATGATGGGCGCAGGCGGCCAGCAGCAGTGCGGCCGCCAACCCACAGAACCTGAAACGCATTACGCCTCCGCGGCGTCGACGTGTATCAGGACCCAGTTGGGGTTGCGGCTCTTAAGATTGCGTTCAAACGTCCACACCTCGGCGGTGCGGCGATCCTCCACACCCTCGCCTTCCGGGCCTTTGGTGCGGCTGCGGAATTCGGCGAGGAACCGCACGGACGCCCTGGCGAGGTCGCCCACGACGTCGACGCTCTCGAAGTCCGCCCGGGGCGTCTGCAGGAACTCCACCGTCTCGGTCCGACCCTGCGACTCGCGTTCCCGAATCGCCGCCTCGAAGCCGTCCAACACCTGCGGGCCGAGCAAAGGCCTCAAGGTGGACAGATCGCCCGTGGCGAAGGCGGAGACGATCATCTGGTAGGCCGCCCGCGCGCCGTTGACGAAGTGGGAGACATCGAAGCTCGGATCGCGCGCGCGCACGGCCGCGAGGCCGCTGGAGGGCGCGATCGGCTCTGGCGCGACCGCGCCGATCCTCGGCGTATCCAGCGGCGTCAGGGGCGGACGCGCCGCGTCTTCCGGTCCGCGACCGACGCGGCGGCCCAACACGGCGTAGAGCTGGAACAGCACGACCGCCGCCACCGCCGCCAGAATGATCAGTTCGAGAGCTCGCAACGTCCGTCGGCGCCTGATGAGAACAATTCCATCTATATAGGGCAGGCTGCTGGAGCCGTTAAGCCGGAGGTGGGGTCTAGGGCGCGGCGTTGCGGGCGCGGGACGCACATGTTAGCGAACCGGCCTCTGCCACGCTCCGGCTCGCTGGCGTTTTCGCCACGCCGGGCTTTCGCCGACCCGGACAAAGGACAGCATGACCGACACCTCGAACCCGGCTACGCCGTTCGGCGGCGAGGCGCCCCAGGGCGCGGTCCAGCCGGCCATCCGGATCCTGGCCCAGTTCGTCAAGGACCTGTCCTTCGAGAACCCGCGCGCGCCGGAGTCCTTGAGGCAGGGCGGCCCGCCGCCGCAGATCGAGCTGGGCGTCGAACTCAACGCCCAGGCCCGCGAGGGCGGCCTCTTCGAGATCGACCTCAAGCTGACCGCGACCGCCCGCCGGGAAGCCGAACCGGTTTTCCAGGTCGAGCTCGTCTACGCCGGCCTCTTCCAGGTTGTCGGGGTCGAGGCGGAGGATCTCGAGCAGGTCCTGCTGATCGAATGCCCGCGCTACCTCTTCCCCTTCGCGCGCCGCTTGATCGCCGACCTCTCCGCCGAGGGCGGCTACCCGCCGCTCATGCTCGAACCCATCGACTTCGCCGCCATCTACCTCGCCCGCAAGGCCCAAAACAGCGAAGGCGTCGTCGGCAACGCGTGAGCCCCACCGCCCGTCCCTCCCCTTCTGGGGAGGGTGGTCGAGCGAAGCGAGACCGGGTGGGGAAGTCTGGATCATCCCCGGCGCCTGCGTCCTTCCCCAGGGTCCCCCACCCGTCTCGCCGCTTCGCGTCGAGACACCCTCCCCAGGAGGGGAGGGACAAATGGAGCGACACCCT